>NZ_JAXCMJ010000023.1:0-52734 GCF_038084995.1 Sphingomonas sp. 2378 | reverse complement strand
GGGCGGGGTGGGGGACTGGCCCGATATCTTCGCCGCCGGGCGGATCACCGCGCATTTCCTGGCGCGCGATATCCTGGTCGGGCTGCGCCACGATCCCATGCCCGCCCGTGCGCGACTGTTCGACCGGTTCAAAAGGGCGGTTGCGTGATCTGACCCCTCAAGGCAAAGGGCGCTCCGAACATAGGCAAGAAGGGGCCACCCATGGCATTGATCGCGATCCTCGCCGGTGACGGCATCGGCCCGGAAGTCACGGCGGAAGCGCGGCGCGTGCTGGAGGCGCTGGATCTGGGCCTGACCTTCGAGGAGGCCAGGGTCGGCGGCGCGGCCTATGAGGCGGCGGGCCATCCGTTGCCGCCCGAGACGCTCGAGGTGGCGGGGCGCGCCGATGCGCTGCTGTTCGGCGCTGTCGGCGATCCGCGCTTCGACAATCTGGAGCGCGCGCATCGGCCCGAACAGGCGATCCTGGGGCTGCGCAAGGCGTTCGGGCTGTTCGCGAACCTGCGGCCTGCGCGCCTGTTCGAGGGACTGGAGGATGCCAGTTCGCTCCGTCCCGAGATCGCGCGGCGTATCGACATGGTGATCGTGCGCGAACTGACCGGCGACGTCTATTTCGGGGCCAAGGGGCGTGGCACCACCGATGCGGGCCTGCGCGAAGGCCATGACCTGATGCGTTATGACGAGGAAGAAGTCGCCCGCATTGCGCGCGTCGGCTTCGAGACCGCGATGCGTCGCCGTCGCCGCCTGCTGTCGGTGGACAAGGCCAATGTGCTGGAGACGTCGCAGCTTTGGCGCGACGTGGTGATCGAGGTTGCCAAGGATTATCCCGAGGTGGCGCTCGACCATATGTATGTCGACAATTGCGCGATGCAGTTGGTGCGCGATCCGGGCCAGTTCGACGTGATCCTGACCGGCAATCTGTTCGGCGATATCCTGTCGGATCAGGCGTCGATGTGCGCGGGGTCGATCGGAATGCTGCCCTCCGCCGCTTTGGGCGCGACCGGCAAGGGGCTGTACGAGCCGATCCATGGTTCGGCCCCCGATATCGCGGGGCAGGGCAAGGCCAATCCGTGCGCCGCGATCCTGTCGGCGGCGATGATGTTGCGCCACTCGCTGGGCATGAGCGAGGCTGCCGACCGGATCGATGCGGCGGTCGCGGGTGCGATCCGCGATGGTGCGCGGACCGGTGACCTGGGCGGCAGCCTGTCGACCCGCGCCATGGCCGACGCGATCCTCGAACGGCTCTGACGCCCGTGAGCGCGCTCCTCGAACTCGCGGTCGTCATCCCGACCTTCAACGAGCGCGCCAATGTGCCCGTGCTCATCGCCAAGCTCGACCAGGCACTGGCCGGGCGGCGGTGGGAAGCGATCTTCGTCGACGACAACAGCCCGGACGGCACGGCGGATGCTGCGCGCGAACTGGGGAAGGTCGATCACCGCGTCCGGGTGATCCAGCGGATCGGGCGGCGCGGCCTGTCCTCCGCCTGTATCGAGGGGATGTGTGCCACCGCCGCAGCCGTCGTCGCGGTGATCGATGGCGATTTGCAGCATGACGAGACGCTGCTGCCGAAAATGCTCGACCGGTTGCAGGCGGAGCCCGATCTCGACCTGGTGGTGGGCTCCCGCTTCGTCGAGGGCGGCGGGACCGGGGACTGGGACCGCGACCGGGTGGCCAAGTCGGCCTTCGCCACGAAGCTGTCGCAACGGGTGCTGAACGTCGATCTGTCCGATCCGATGAGCGGCTTCTTCATGGTCCGCACGCAAGTGGCGCGCGAGACGGTGCCGCATCTGTCGGGAATCGGCTTCAAGATCCTGCTCGACATCATGAGCGCCTCGCCACGTCCGCTTCGCGCCGCCGAGATGCCTTATGTATTCCGCCTGCGGACCGAGGGCGAGTCGAAGCTCGATCATGTCGTGGCGATGGAATATCTCATTGCGCTCTATGACCGCCGCTTCGGCAAGGTGGTGCCGGTGCGCTTCGCCATGTTCTCGGCGATCGGGGTGCTGGGCGTGGGCGTGCATATGGCGGTGCTCAGCCTGTTCTTCGTCGCTCTGGGCGCGAGTTTCCTCGCCAGCCAGATCGTCGCGGTGGCGGCGGCGATGACGTTCAACTTCTTCCTCAACAACGCGCTGACCTATCGCGACCGGCGGTTGCGCGGGTTCAAGCCGTTGCTCGACGGATGGGTGTCCTTCTGCCTGGTCTGCTCGGTGGGGGCGATCGCCAATGTCGGCGTCGCGGCCTTCCTGCACGATGCGCGCGCGAACGAGTGGGCGGTGTCGGCGCTGATCGGGGTGCTGATCGGGGCGGTGTGGAATTACGCGCTGTCGTCGCGGTTCGTCTGGGGGCGGTATTGAGTTTGGGGTGTGCACTTCGACTTCGTTCAGTGCGAACGGACGTTTGTCCCTGAACCTCGTTCAGCCCGAGCGAAATCGAAGGCCAAGGAAAAACCTCACCGCCAATCCGCAAACCACGTCCAGCGCGAAAACGAGGCTGGTCCCGCCAGCGCGCCCGCCGTCAGGATCGGATGGAAATAGACGAACAGGCACACCGCCCCGACCAGATAGGCCTCGTCCCAATCCCGCATCCACGCTCGCCAACGGTCGATCGCCACCGCCAGCGCGACCGACAGCCAGATTGCGGGCAGGAAGTAATAATAATAGAATCCCAGTGACTTGGGGATGATCGCCCAGACCGCGAACCCGCCGATCCACAAGCCCGCCGCGACGCCCAGCCGGACCTCCCGCGTCCGCAACCAGCCCAGCGCGCACATCGCCACCGCGATCAGCCCACCCCACATCACCGCCGGATTGCCGAGCAGGAAGATGCCGCGCTGGGCACCGTCCGCGACCTGATAGAAATACCAGATCGGCCGCCCGATGACGGGCCAGCTCCACCAGGTCGATTGATAGGCATGGGGCGGCAGCACCTGGGTCTGGCGCGCATACATCTCCAGTTGGAAGGGCAAGAGGTTCGCCCATGTCATCGGCTCGCGCGCATAGAAGAAAGCGGGCGCGAAGGTTGCGGCATAGGCGATGGCCGCTCCCAGCCCGAGCAGCCCCCAGGCCGACCACCAGCGCAATCCCGGCCAGCGGCTGGCATCGCCCCGCTTCATCACCACGAACCCGATCGCCGCATAGCCGAGATAGGGCACCGCCGCCCACTTCACACCGACCGCCAGCCCCAGCAACACTGCGCCCAGCCCCCAGCGCCATCGGCTCTGTGTGGGGGTTCCCCGCATTGCCCAGCCCATCGCGGCGACCGCCAGCACGACGAAGGCCGCCATGAACCCGTCGAGCATCGCGATCCGCGCCTGGACCAGCACCATGAAGTCGACCAGCGTCAGCACCGCACCGATCGCGGCGGCCCGCGTCCGCCCGGTCATCAGCCAGACGATCGCGAACACGCCCCCGACGATCGCCGTCCCCGCCAGCGTCGACAATGCCCGCCACCCGAGCGGATTGTCGCCGAAGATCATCATGCCGAGCGCGATCAGGGCCTTACCCAGCAACGGATGCTCGACATTTACCGGCCCCTCCAGCGCCAGCAAGGTGCGCGCGGCGGGGACATAATGGATTTCGTCGAACACCAGCATGTGCGGTGTCGTCAGCCGCCAGCAGAACAGCGCCTGCGCGGCGACCAGAATCGCGAGCAGCGCCGGGACCGGACGACGAAAGGGGACGAGCAGACGGCGCATGCCATGGTCATGGCGGGCGAGCGGGGGCGGGGCAATGGGGTTCCATCGCGGTGGGGGAACGCCGCTGTCCAATGGTCTGACAATTTGACGAAGCCGCTCGCCCATGGCACCCATGGGGAAAGCGGCGGGGCAGGCGGGGAAATGACGCCGACCCCATCCGCCACGATCAAGGCGTTTCGGGAGAGTGATGTGAGGCAGGCGGTTCGATCCACGGTCATTGGCGGGATTCTGGCGGCGACGGCCCTATCCCCGCTCCGCGCACAGACGCCCACCGCCAATGACGGCCCCGCCCGCAGCTTTTCGGTGCATGGCAAGGGCTTCCTGCGCAACGGCCAGCCGCATCAGGTGATCTCGGGCGAGATGCACTATGTCCGCATTCCGCGCGCTTACTGGCGCGACCGGTTGCGCAAGGCGAAGGCGATGGGGCTGAACACCATCACCACCTATGCTTTCTGGAACGCGCATGAGCCGCGTCCCGGTGTTTATGATTTCAGTGGCCAGAACGACATCGTCGCCTTCATCCGCGATGCCCAGGCCGAGGGGCTGGACGTGATCCTGCGCCCCGGTCCCTATGTCTGCGCGGAATGGGAGTTGGGCGGCTATCCGGCCTGGTTGCTCAAGGACCGCAACCTCGTGCTGCGCTCGATCGATCCGAAATATACCGCCGCGGTCGATCGCTGGCTGATGCGGCTGGGGCAGGAGGTGAAGCCGCTGCTGCTCAAGAATGGCGGGCCGATCGTCGCGGTGCAGCTCGAAAACGAATATGGCGCGTTCGGCGACGATCAGGCCTATCTGCGCGGGCTGGAGGCGACCTATAAGCGCGCCGGGTTCGCGGACGGCGTGCTGTTCACCTCGAACCAGGGCGGCGATCTGGCCAAGGGCTCGCTGCCGGGCCTGCCCTCGGTCGTCAATTTCGGCTCGGGCGGGGCGCAAAGCTCGGTCGCCAAGCTGGAGGCCTATCGCCCCGATGGCCTGCGCATGGTCGGCGAATATTGGGCGGGCTGGTTCGACAAATGGGGCGAAGAGCACCATGAAACCGACGGCAGGAAAGAGGCCGAGGAAATGGCCTATATGCTCAAGCGCGGCTATTCGATCTCGCTCTACATGGTGCATGGCGGCACCACCTTCGGCTGGATGAACGGGGCGGATTCGCACACCGGCAAGGACTATCACCCCGATACGACCAGCTATGACTATGACGCGCCGATCGATGAAGCGGGTAATCCGCGCTACAAGTACGGCCTGATCGCCGCCGCCATCGCCGAGGTGACCGGCAAGCCCGCTGCGCCCACGCCCGCGCCGACCGCGGCGACGACCTTCCCGGTGTCGGCGGTACGCCGCAGCGCGTCGCTGTGGGACAATCTCCCGACCCCGGTGCGCTCGGCCCAGCCGATGACGTTCGAGGAACTCGACCAGAATTACGGCTATGTCCTCTACCGTGTGACCGTGCCTGCGGGCGGGGCGGGGCCGCTGACGCTGAAGGGCATGCACAGCTATGCCCAGGTGTACCTCGACAAGACGCTGGTCGGGACGCTCGACCGGCGGCTGGACCAGGAGACGGTCGAACTGCCCGCGCGGACCCGGCCGACCGTGCTGAACATCCTGGTCGAGAATACCGGCCGGGTGAATTACTCCCACGCGATCCGCACCGAGCAGACCGGGCTGACCGGCGCGGTCATGCTGGCGGGCTCACCCTTGCGTGACTGGCAGATGTTCCGCCTGCCGATGGACGATCTGGCCAGGCTGAAGCTGTCGGCCAAGCCCTGTGCCGGACCCTGTTTCTATGAGGCGGAGATGACGGTGGCGAAGCCGGGCGACACCTATCTCGACATGCGGGGGGCGCATAAGGGGCAGCTATGGTTGAACGACCATAATCTGGGCCGCTTCTGGAGGATCGGGCCGGTCCACACGCTCTACACGCCCGCGCCGTGGATGAAGGCGGGCGCGAACCGCATCCTGTTCTTCGACCTGACCGGGGATGCCAGCGATCGAGTGACGACGGTGGACAAGCCGATCTGGGGTAAGGTCACCAATCACCGCGAGGCGCAGTAAGGGCGAGGGGATTGCCCCTCCACCACCCGGCTGACGCCGGGCGGTCCCCCTCCCCATCGGAGATGGGGAGGATTGAGGTGGCCCTATTCCTCCCCAAGCTGTGCTTGGGGAGGGGGACCGCCGGGCGAAGCCCGGTGGTGGAGGGGCAAATCCCCGCATTCCCTCCGCCCGGGTAACGGCGACACAACCGGTCACGCCGACCGAATATCCTTGAACCCCGCTTCCCGGACCGGCAAATGGGCGGATATGAAGCGCAAGACTGGCCAGGACCGTTCGATCACCACCAAGTGGCGCCCCGCGACGCAGGCCGTGCGCGGCGGCACCGCGCGGTCGGAATATGGCGAGACGTCCGAGGCGCTCTTCCTGACCTCGGGCTATTGCTATGATCGGGCAGGGGACGCGGCGGCACGGTTCGCGGGCGAGCAGGAGGGGATGACCTATTCCCGCCTCCAGAACCCAACCGTCGAGATGCTGGAACAGCGCATCGCCCTGCTCGAGGGCGCCGAGGCGTGCCGGACCATGGCGTCGGGCATGGCGGCGATGACCGCGGTGCTGCTCTGCCAGTTGCAGGCGGGCGACCATCTGGTTGGCGGGCGCGCGGCCTTCGGATCGTGCCGCTGGCTGACCGACACGCTGCTGCCCAAGTTCGGCATCGCGACCACCGTGGTCGATGCGCGCGATCCGCAGGCGTTCCTGGATGCGGTGCGGCCGGAGACGAAGGTCTTCTTCTTCGAGACGCCCGCCAACCCGACCATGGACGTGGCGGATCTGGAGGCGATCTGCGCCATCGCGCGCGAGCGCGGCATCACCACGGTCGTCGACAATGCCTTCGCGACGCCCGCGCTCCAGCGGCCGATGGAGTTTGGCGCGGACGTCACCGCCTATTCCGCCACCAAGATGATGGATGGGCAGGGCCGCGTGCTGGCGGGCGCGGTGTGCGGTACGGAAGATTTCATCACCAACACGCTGCTGCCCTTCACCCGCAACACCGGGCCGACGCTGTCGGCGTTCAACGCCTGGGTGGTGCTGAAGGGGTTGGAAACGCTGGACCTGCGCATCCATCGCCAGTCGGAATCGGCGATCAAGGTCGCGAAGTTCCTGGAAACCCGCGTACCGCGCGTCCTGTGTCCCGGCCTGCCCAGCCATCCGCAGCATGACCTCGCCATGCGCCAGATGAAGGCGGCGGGCAGCATCTTCGCGATCGAACTCGATGGTGGCCGGACTCAGGCGCATGGCCTGCTCGACGCGCTGGAGCTGATCGACATCTCGAACAATATCGGCGACTCGCGTTCGCTGATGACTCATCCCGCCTCGACCACCCATGCCGGTGTCACAGAGGAAAAGCGGCTCGAGATGGGCATCGGCGAGGGGATGCTGCGCCTCAACGTCGGGCTGGAGGATGCGGACGACCTGATCGACGATCTCGACCAGGCTCTCCGCGTCGTGGGTCTGTGAAAGCGCTCTTCCCCCATGCGCTGACCACCGGGCCGGTGACGGTCCGGGTGTCGGTCAGCTATCTGCCTGAACAGTCCGAGCCGCAGCGCGGGCGCTGGTTCTGGGCCTATCATGTCCGCATCGAGAATGATGGCGCACAGCCGGTGCAGTTGCTCACCCGCCGCTGGATCATCACCGACGGGCGCGGCGCGCGCCATTCGGTCGAGGGCGAGGGCGTGGTCGGCGAGCAGCCGGTGATCCAGCCGGGCGCGTCCTATGACTATGTGTCGGGCTGTCCGCTGGCGACGACCAGCGGCGCGATGCAGGGGAGTTACCGTATGGTCGGCGCGGACGGCGTGACCTTCGACGCGGCCATCCCCCAGTTCGCGCTGGTCGCCCCGGCGGTAGAATCATGAAGCGGACGCATCTTCCACTCAATGGCCTGCGCGTGCTGGACGCCGCCGCCCGTCACCTGAGCTTCACCCGCGCCGCCGACGAACTGGCGGTGACCCCGGCGGCGGTCGGCCAGCAGATTCGCGCGCTGGAGGATACGCTGGGCGTCGTCCTGTTCCGGAGGACCACGCGCGGGTTGGAACTGACCCCGGAGGCCGAGGCGGGCCTGGCGCCGCTTCGCGCCGGTTTCCTGCAATTCGAGGATGCGGTCCGCGCGATGCAGGCGGGCCAGTCGTCCAAGTCGCTGACCATCGCCGCCCCGCGCGACGTGACCGAGAAGTGGCTGATGCCGCGCCTCGCCGCGATCGCCGCGAGCGATCCCGATTTGCGCTTCTCGCTGATCGCATCGGACGAAGGGCTGGACTTCACCGAGGCCAATCTGGACCTCGCCATCCGCTGGGGCGACGGACCCGGCGGGCTGGAGGGCGAGGCGATCGAGTCCGACGGGATGATCCCCATCGGCCCCGCCGATGCGCCGCTGATCGCCTGGCCAGGCGCCCCGGAAGAGGGCACGCCGTTGGTCCGCGTCACCGATGCGGGTCTGGCGATCGATGCGGTCGCGGCGGGGCTGGGCCGCGCGGTTGTGCCGCAACTGCTCGCCGAGCGCGATCTGGCCGAGGGGCGGGTGGTCGCGACCGGCGAGGCCGTACCGTCCCGTATGGGCTATTGGCTGGTCGCACCGCTGCCGCAATGGCGGCAGCAGAAGGTCAAGGCGCTGGTCGAGGCCTTGGGGGGCTAACCTCAATCCACCCCGGCGAAGGCCGGGGCCCAGTCGCCACGTCGTCCATGGTGCGCAGTGACGTTGCATGGGAGGCAAAGGCGAGAGCGTCGTCGGGCCTCCCCCGCGTCGTAGCAGATCATCCCGTAGACACCGCAACTGGGCCCCGGCCTTCGCCGGGGTCGAGCATGTGGTTGTCGATACTACTCCCATTCCTCCCCAAGCTCGCTTGGGGAGGGGGACCGCCAGCCGCAGACTGGTGGTGGAGGGGCCGCCCCCTACGTCGGCCCTCGGGCGCCACCTCCCCTTCCGGGGGAGGAAAGGTCGATCAGGCCGTCGTTTCGGCGTCGTAGCGAACCGGGAACTTCTTGGCGCAGAATGCGCAATCCACCTGGATCAGGCCATCGGCGTCCGCCATGTCGCGGCGTTCCTCGACCGAGAATTTGGTGATGACGCTCGCGATATAGTCCGCCGAACAGCGGCAGCCGCGCACGATCGCCGGAGCCTGGGTCACGCGGACATCCTGTTCCTCGTTGAACAGCCGCCATACCAACGTCTCCAGCGGCAGTGCGGCGTCGGCCAGCTCCTCGACCTCCATCGTCTGGCCAAGCGCCTGGACATGCTCCCATTCGGGATGGTCGAGCTTGACGTGCAGCCGCTCGCGCCCTTCCTCGCCCTCGGGGAGATGCTGGAGGAACAGGCCGCCCGCGACGGTGCGCCCGTCGGGCCCCTTGCTGATCCCGACGCGCAACAGGCTGGGGATCTGCTCCGACTGGGTAAAGTAACTTTCCGCCGCCGCCGACAGCGTCTCGCCGTCGATCGGCACGATGCCCTGATAACGCTCGCCGGTCACCGCAAGGTCGAAGGTGATCGCCAGATACCCCTGGCCGAACAACGCAAAGAGCGTAGGGTCGGCGGGAAGCTCGGCCAGCTTGTCGGCATCGAACTGGACATAACCGCGAAGCTCGCCGCCGCGATAGTCGCACACCAGCAACTGGATCACGCCCGTATCGCTGCGCGTCTGGATGGTAAGTTGGCCGTCCGCGTCCTTCAGCGTCGTGCCGATCAGCGCGGTCAGGGTCAGCGCCTCCGCCAGCAACCGCTCGATTGCCGGGGGATAGGCGTGCGCCGTCAGAATCTCGTCCAGCACCGGGCCCAGCCGCACCAGACGCCCGCGCGCATTCTGCTGGGGAATGGTGAAACCGATCGCACGGTCGAGTTCGGGCAGGGTGATGTCGGTCATGCTCGTGCCTTTACGCTCCGGTTGGCGGCCGGGCGATATGGTGCCGGTCTGGCGGGGAAAGAGAAAAGGCCGACGAACCCGCCGGCCTTTCCCTAGATAGGAAATGTCCGATCGGGATCAACCGATCTGGCCGAAGCACCAACGCAGGACGGACTTCTGTGCATGCAGCCGGTTTTCCGCCTCCGGCCAGATCAAAGACTGAGGGCCGTCGATCACCTCCGACGTCACTTCCTCCTCGCGGTGGGCAGGCAGGCAGTGGAGGAACTTCGCATCGGGCCTGGCCAGCGCCATCAACTCGGCATTGACCTGGAACGGCATCATCGCGGCCAGCTTTTCCTCGGCATGGGCCTGGCCCATCGAGATCCAGGTGTCGGTGACGACGATGTCCGCGCCCTCGACCGCCGCACGCGGATCGGTGGTGCAGGTCGCACGCCCCCGGCCCAGCTCCAGCGTACCCGGTGCCGGGTGATAGCCGTTGGGGCAGGCGGCGACCACGTCGAAACCGAGCAGCCCGCCCGCCTCGACGATCGAGTGCAGCACGTTGTTGCCGTCGCCCAGCCAGGCGACCTTCAGGCCCGACAGGGTCTTGCCCGCCTCGATCACGGTCAGCAGGTCGGCCATGATCTGGCACGGATGCGACAGGTCGGTCAGGCCGTTGATGACCGGCACGGATGCATAATGCGCCATTTCCTCGACCTTGGCATGGTCGTCGGTGCGGATCATGATCGCGTCGGTATAGCCCGACAGGATGCGCGCGGTGTCGGCGATCGTTTCACCGCGCCCCAACTGCATCGTGCCCGCATCGAGCACGATCGAGGTGCCCCCAAGCTGGCGGATCGCCATGTCGAAGCTGACACGGGTGCGGGTCGAGTTCTTCTCGAACACCATGGCCAGCGTGTGACCGGCGAGCGGGGCGTCGGCATCGGCGCGGCCCTTGGTGAAACCGGCGCGGGCGGCCTTGCGGGCCTGGGCATCGGCAAGAATGGCGGTCACACCCTCGGGACCGGCGTCGGCGAGGTTCAGGAAGTGGCGGATCGTCATGGGGCAATACTCCGTCCCCCGGCGATTGGCGTCGCCGGGGTGGCAGGGATCATCAATCGTCGGCGGCGGGGACATAGACGCGCGCGGCGTCCGACAGCTTCGTCGCGAACTCGGTGATGTGGCTTTCTTCGATGGTCAGCGGCGGCAGGATGCGGATCACATTCTCGCCCGCCGCGACCAGCAGCAGCCCGTGATTGTCGCGGCAATGCGCGACGAAACGGCGGCTGTCGCTCTTCATCTTCAGGCCCTGCATCAGCCCGTGGCCGCGCACTTCCTCGAACAGATGGTCGAAGTTCGGGATCATCTGCTCCAGCGTCGAGCGCAGGCGCTGGCCCATCGCCTCGACATGCTCGAGGAAGCCCGGCTCCTGCATCACGTCGAGCACCGCCTCACCGGCGGCCATGGCAAGCGGGTTGCCGCCATAGGTCGAACCGTGGGTGCCGATCACCATGCCCTTGGCCGCTTCCTCGGTGGCCAGGCACGCGCCCAGCGGGAAACCGCCGCCGATCCCCTTGGCGACCGCCATGATGTCGGGCGTCACGCCGTACAGTTCATGCGCGAAGAACTTGCCCGTCCGGCCATAGCCGCACTGCACCTCGTCCAGAACCAGCAACAGGCCATGCTCGTCGCACGCTTTCCGCAGCCCTTGCAGGAATTCCATGCTGGCGGGACGCAGGCCGCCTTCGCCCTGGATCGGCTCGACCAGGAAACCGGCGGTGTTCTCGTCGATCAGCGCGAGCGCCGCCTCCAGATCGTCGAACGGCGCATAGGCGAAGCCCGGCAGCAGCGGCTCGAACCCGTCACGCATCTTAGGCTGGTTGGTCGCCGAGATCGCACCCAGCGTCCGCCCGTGAAAGGCGTTGTTGAACGTGATCAGCGTATGCTTCTGCGGATTGCCATTGGCGAAGTGATAGCGGCGCGCGGTCTTGATCGCGCACTCGACCGCTTCCGCGCCCGAATTGGTGAAGAACACCGTGTCGGCAAAGGTCGAATCGACCAGCCTTTGCGCGAAATGCTCACCCTGCGGGCTGCCGTACAGGTTCGACACGTGCATCAGGGTGGCGGCCTGTTTGGCGATCGCCTCGACCAGCTTCGGGTGGCCATGGCCCAGCGCGTTCACCGCGATCCCGGCGGCAAAATCCAGATATTGCTCGCCATTTTCGCCATAGAGGTAGACGCCCTCGCCTCGGACCGGACGCACCCCGCACCGTGGGTAAACGGGCATCAGGGCGGTGATGGTCACGGAACGTCTCCTTCAAACAGCAAAGGGCGGCTCAAAGGGCCGCCCGATGGCACGTTAGCCGATCGCAAAAAGCGAAACAACACCCGCCCGGTCAGGCGTCGATCACCTCTTCGTCCAGGCGCGCCGCATTTTCCTGGATGAAGGCGAAGCGGTGGGCCGGGTTGTTGCCCATCAGCCGATCGACCAGATCCTTCACGCCCGCGCGTTCCTCATATTCCTGGGGCAGGGTGATGCGGATCAGGCTGCGGGTCGCGGGGTCCATGGTGGTTTCGCGCAACTGGCCGGGATTCATCTCGCCCAGCCCCTTGAAGCGCGCGACATCGACCTTCTTGCCCTTGAAGGCGGTGCGCTCCAGTTCGGCGCGGTGGGCGTCGTCGCGGGCGTAGAGCGACTTGGCCCCGACCGTCAGCCGATAGAGCGGCGGCTGGGCGAGATAGAGATGTCCGCGCCGCACGAGGTCGGGCATTTCCTGGAAGAAGAAGGTCATCAGCAGCGTGGCGATATGCGCGCCGTCCACGTCCGCGTCGGTCATGATGACGATCTTTTCGTAGCGCAACTGGGTCGGGTCGCAATCCTTGCGGGTGCCGCAACCCATCGCCAGCGTCAGATCGGCGATCTCCTGATTTTGCAGGATCTTGGCCGAGGTGGCGCTGGCGACGTTCAGGATCTTGCCGCGGATCGGCAGAATCGCCTGCGTCTTGCGGTCACGCGCCTGCTTCGCCGAGCCGCCCGCCGAGTCGCCCTCGACTATGAACAACTCGGTCCCCTCGGGACTGTCGGCCGAACAGTCGGTCAGCTTGCCGGGCAGGCGCAGCTTGCGTGCGGAAGTCGCGGTCTTGCGCTTGACCTCGCGCTCGGCCTTGCGGCGCAGGCGCTCGTCCATCCGGTCGAGGACATAGCCGAGCAGCGCCTTGCCGCGATCCATATTGGCCGAGAGATAATGGTCGAAATGGTCGCGCACCGCCTTTTCCACGAGGCTGGCGGCTTCGGGGCTGGTGAGGCGGTCCTTGGTCTGGCTCTGGAATTGCGGTTCGCGGATAAAGACCGAGAGCATCAGTTCGGACCCGACCATCACGTCGTCGGCGGTGATGTCCTTGGCCTTTTTCTGGTTCATCAACTCGCCGAACGCGCGCAAGCCCCGGACCAAAGCCTGGCGCAGGCCCTGCTCGTGCGTGCCGCCATCGGGGGTCGGGATGGTGTTGCAATACCAGCTATAGCTGCCGTCGCTCCATAGCGGCCAGGCGACCGCCCATTCGACGCGGCCCTGCTCGGCGGGAAAGTCCTGATTGCCCGAGAAGAAATCGGCCGTGGCGCATTCGCGGCCGGCAATCTGTTCCTTCAGATGATCGGCGAGACCGCCGGGGAACTGGAACACCGCCTCGGCGGGCGTGTCGTCCGAGATCAATTCGGGCGCGCAGTGCCAGCGGATCTCGACGCCCGCGAACAGATAGGCCTTGGAGCGGACCAGCTTGTGCAACCGCGCGGGCTTGAAGATCAGTTCGGGCCCGAAAATCTCGGTATCGGGGGTGAAGGCGACACTGGTACCGCGCCGGTTGGGGGCGGCGCCCACCGTCTCCAGCGCGCCCAGCGTTTGCCCGCGCGCGAAACGCTGGCGATAGAGCACCCGCTCGCGCGCCACTTCGACCACCGTGTCCGACGACAGCGCATTGACCACCGAGATGCCGACGCCGTGCAGACCGCCCGAGGTGGCATAGGCCTTGCCCGTGAACTTGCCGCCAGAGTGCAACGTCGAGAGGATCACCTCCAGCGCCGACTTGTCGGGGAATTTGGGGTGCGGATCGACCGGGATGCCGCGGCCATTGTCGACGATGGTCAGGCGGTTGCCCGGCTCCAGCCTGACCTCGATCCGGTTGGCATGGCCCGCCACCGCCTCGTCCATCGCATTGTCCAGGACTTCGGCGGCCAGATGGTGCAGCGCGCGCTCGTCGGTGCCGCCGATATACATGCCCGGACGACGGCGGACCGGCTCCAGCCCCTCCAGCACCTCGATCGAGGAGGCGTCATAGGCGGGCTGGGGGCGGGCACCGCCCGCGAACAGATCATTGGACATAACGGGAACTATAGGCGTTGTGAGGCCCGCGCGCCAGCGTTGTGGCGCCCCCGCCAATTGCGACAAAACTTTGCCCATGTTGGTTTTCGGGATATTTCTTTCCCGCCCGCCCGTTGCGCCGAAACCTAAAGCCAAGGGTACGGGAGTTTTTATGGTCAAGTTTTGGATGGCGGGGGTCGCCGCCTCGGCGCTGTTCGCCGCGCCCGCGATGGCGCAGGACAGCTATGCCGATACGGACGAAGCGCCCTTTTCGGGCGTCTATGTCGGCGGAAGCTTCGGTTATGACGTGCAGGGCAATGATATCGGCTCGCGCATGCTGTTCGACCGCAATCTGGACGGTAGTTTCGGCGATGTCGTGACGACCCCGACGGGGGCCAATGCCTTCTCACCGGGCTTCTGCAACGGCCGTGCGCGCAGCGTCCTGTCGCCCCAGAACGCCGCGACCGGTTGCGACAACGACAAGGACGGAATCGCCTATTATGGCCGGGTCGGCATCGACCATCAGGTCGGCAACATCGTCTATGGCGCGGTCGGCGAGTTCGGCAAGTCCGAGATCAACGACAGCGTGTCGGGCTTTTCGACCACGCCCGCCTGGTACACCTTCACTCGCAGCATCGACTGGGAAGCCTCGGTGCGTGGGCGCCTGGGCTATGCGGCGAACAAGACGCTGTTCTACGGCACGTTCGGCGGCGGCTATGCGCGGATCAACCGCAGCTTCACCACGTCGAACGCGGCCAATGCCTTCGCCCTTAGCGGCGACCGCAACCAGTTCGGCTTTCTCGGCGGTGGTGGCATCGAGCAGAAGATCGGGCGCAACTTCTCGATCGGCATGGAATATATGTACCACCAGTATCGCGACGACGACACGCGGGTGCGCGTGACCCAGGGTTCCGCGCCCGCGACCAATCCGTTCGTGCTGGCGCCGAATACGGCGGGGACGGACATTCGCCGGTCGGACGACAAGTTCCGCTGGCATTCGCTGCGCGCAACGGCGGCGTTCCGGTTCTGACGTTGGGGGCGGTTCCTGTCGGGGCCGCCCTTTTTTGGGGCGAGCGTGGGGCGTGGGCGTGATACCCACCTCCGTTCAGGCTGAGCGAAGTCGAAGCCCAAGGGAAAGCCATCGCCCCCCCCCACGAAAAAGCCCACCGGTCGCGAAACCGGTGGGCCTTTCCCGTCATCGAACCCCGATCAGCGGACGCGCGGGCCGCCAAAGGGCAGGGGCGGCGGCGGGCGGCGGTCGCGACGCGGCATCTGCGCCTGATAGGCATGGCCGCAATGCACGACGCAATAGGGGAAGCCGGGGTTCACCTTCTCGCCGCAGAAGTGGAAGTCCGGCTCGCCCGGATGGCCAATCGGCCATTTGCAGATGCGGTCGTTCAGGTCGAGCAGCGAGGTCTTGCCCGCGATCTCGGCACTCGGCTTGGCGGGGACCAGGCGGCGCGGCGGCGCGGGCGAGGGGGGGGGCTGCTGTTCGCCGGGCGACTGGCGCACGAATCCGCCGGGGCCGACCGAGCGCAGGATCGGCTGCGGTTCGCGCACAGGCACGGCATCCGGCTCGTCCTCGACGACTGGCGCGGCACGTACGGGCTCGGGCTGCGGTTCCGGCGCGGGAGGTGGCGGTGGCGGGGCGGCCACGATCGGCTCGGCGGCGGGAGCGGCGGCGGGCTCGTTGGCCTTCACCGGCGACGGACGCGCCTGAAGCCCCAGGCGATGTGCCTTGCCGATCACCGCGTTGCGGCTGACTTCGCCCAGTGCTTCGGCGATCTGGCTGGCGGTCTGTCCCGCCTCCCACATCGTCCTGAGCGTATCGATCCGCTCATCGGTCCACGACATTCGAAACCTTTCCTCACTTCATCATCGCACCGGCCAGTGATTGTACCGGCTTGCGGGCGGCCACGGCAACGGTTACGCGCTATGCCGATGAGCAGCCAGCCCCCAATCGGAGAAATTCCCCCGGCGGTGCGCGCCGCCCCCGGTGAGCCCGTAATCCGGAACATCAACTGGGGCGGCCTTCGAACCCTCTATATCAAGGAGGTGCGCCGGTTCTTCAAGGTGCAGCTCCAGACGATCTGGGCACCATCGGTCACGACGCTTCTCTATCTGATCATCTTTACCACCGCTTTGGGCGGACGTCACGCGGTGCCGGTGGCGGGGATGCAGGTGCCCTTTGCCGATTTCATCGCGCCGGGCCTGATCGTCATGGGCATGATGAACAACGCCTTCGCCAATGCCAGCTTCTCGCTGCTGGTCGGCAAGATCCAGGGTACGATCGTCGATTATCTGATGCCGCCGCTCTCGACCGCCGAACTGCTCGCCGCGCTGGTCGGTGGGGCGGTGACGCGCGCGGTGCTGGTCGGCCTGACCGTCTGGGTCGCGATGGCGATCTGGCCCGGCGTGCATGTCACGCCGCACGTCTTTTTCGCGGTCGTCTGGTTCGGCCTGTTGGGATCGGTGTTCCTGGCGTTGCTGGGCGTGCTGACCTCGATCTGGGCAGAGAAGTTCGACCATGCCGCCGCCGTCACCAATTTCGTGGTCGTGCCGCTGTCGCTGCTGTCGGGCACCTTCTATTCGGTCGATGGCCTCGCGCCCGCCTTTCGCGCGATCAGCCATGCCAACCCCTTCTTCTATGTCATTTCGGGTTTCCGCTACGGGTTTCTGGGACTGGCCGACTCGCCGGTGACGCTGGGCGGGGCGATCGTGCTGGGCATCGACGTCGTGATGGCGGTGCTCTGCTACGTCCTGCTTCGCAAGGGTTGGAAGCTGAAGAACTGAGACAGGTCGATTTAACCCGATCTTCACCTGCCCAAGTCTATGAACGGGTCTCTGCAGTAGCGGAGACTCCCTCGTGCCGGGTTTCAGCATGCCCGGTCAGGTCCTTTTCGGGACCGCGATCCAGCGCCGCCTGTCGGCAGGCCGGTCGCGGTCCCGACCTTTACCCGACGCCGTCGCCTGAGCGTCGGGTTGCAACACCGCGACAATCGGCGTAGCGGTCCCACCCATCATGACATCTTCTGCTCCCATGGCGGTCGTGCTCGTTTCGGGCGGGCTGGACTCGATGATTTCCGCCGCCTCGGCCAAGGCCGCAGGCTATCGCATCCTCGCGCTGTCGGTGGATTATAACCAGCGCCACCAGATCGAACTCGCCGCCGCCCGGCGAGTCGCCGAGTCGCTGGGGGCTGAGCGGCATATCGTCCTGCCGCTCGATCTGTCTGCGTTCGGCGGATCGGCGCTGACCGCCGATATCGACGTGCCCAAGGACGGGGTGCAGCCGGGTATTCCGGTCACCTATGTCCCCGCCCGCAACACCATCTTCCTCAGCCTTGCGCTGGGCTGGGCCGAAGCGGCGGGCGCGCGCGACCTGTTCATCGGGGTCAATGCGCTCGACTATTCGGGCTATCCCGATTGCCGCCCCGAATTCATCGCGGCGTTCGAGGGGCTGGCCGAGATCGCGACCAAGGCGGGCGTCGAGGGCCAGCCTTTCAAGATCCACGCCCCGCTCCAGCACATGACCAAGGCCGACATCGTGCGCGAGGGCACGCGGCTGGGCGTCGATATGGGGCTGAGCTGGTCCTGCTACGACCCGACGCCCGAGGGGCTGCACTGCGGCGAATGCGACAGCTGCCGCCTGCGCTCCAAGGGGTTCGAGGAAGCGGGCATTCCCGATCCCACCGCCTATGCGGTCAAGCCGCAGGGCTGAGCCGATGAGCTACGCCGTCAAGGAAATGTTCCTGACGCTCCAGGGTGAGGGCGTGCAGGCCGGGCGGCGCGCGGTGTTCGTACGCTTCGCCGGGTGCAACCTGTGGTCGGGCCGCGAGCAGGACCGGGCGAGCGCCATCTGCCGCTTCTGCGACACCGATTTCGTCGGGGTCGACGGTCTGGGCGGTGGGCGTTTTGCCGATGCCGCCTTGCTGGTCGCGGCGGTCGAGGGCTTCTGGGGCGAGTCGCGGGATGAGCGCTTCGTCGTGCTGACCGGGGGCGAGCCGATGCTCCAGGTCGACGATGCGCTGGTCGATGCGCTTCATGCCGCCGGTTTCTTCATCGCGATCGAGAGCAACGGCACGATCGCGGCGCATCCGGGCATCGACTGGGTGTGCATCAGCCCCAAGGCGGGGTCGGAGGTCATCCAGCGTTCGGGGCAGGAGTTGAAGCTGGTCTGGCCTCAGGCGGGGATCGATCCGGCGGAAGTCGAGGGCTGGGCGTTCGCGAACCATCTGCTCCAGCCGCTGGACGATCCTCGCGCGGAGGCGAATCGCGAGGCGTGTATCGCGATGGTGATGGAGCGCCCGCGCTGGCGGTTGACGCTCCAGACGCACAAGATGCTGGGATTGCGGTAGGGCGTTCGTCATCCCAGCAAAGGCGGGGATCTCTGGTGGCCCTGTCCGATCGGTCGCGAAAGGCCCCAGCCTGCGCTGGGGCGACGGATGTGCGGCGGGACGTGCGCTCAGCGTAAACGGGGTTCGGAATGAGTCCTGCCCTCCGTTCAGCCTGAGCAAAGTCGAAGGCCACGGGCGTCCCTTGCCACTCTGCCCTATTTCCCCGCCCCCCTTTCGCTCAGCCTGAACGGAGGGCGGGATAGCCCTTCCTCAGTGAACGAACCGCGCCACCACGTCGCGATAGCTGCGCGAAACCTTCACCTGCGCGCCCGATTCGAGCAGCAGGAAGCATTCGCCATTGGTATGCGGCTTGACCTGCTTGACCAGGTCCAGATTGACGATGGTCGAGCGATGCACTCGCTGGAACCGGCGGGGATCGAGCCGCTTTTCCAGGTCCTTCATCGTCTCGCGCAACACCAGCGAGTTGTCGCCGGTGTTGATGACCATGTAATCGCCCGCCGCCTCGATCATCTCGATCGTATCGACATCGACGCGGAAAATCTGGCCTCGATCCTTGATGTTGATGAGCTTCTCGAAGCGGCTGGAGGCCACTTCGCCGGCCTCGTTCAGATCGGCCACCGCCTCGGGCGCATGTTCGGCGAGCACTTCCTTCAGCTTCTCGACCTCGCCCGCGCCACGCTTCTCGCTGAGGCGCTGGCGCACCCGGTCGAGCGTGTCGGCGAGTCGCGCCTCCTCGACCGGCTTCATCAGATAATCCACCGCCTGCGCCTCGAACGCGCGCAGGGCGTGGTCGGAATAGGCGGTGACGAAGACGAACAGCGGCGGCTCGACCTCCATCAGCCCCTGGATCACCGAGAAACCGTCGAAACCGGGCATCTGGATGTCGAGGAAGACGAGATCGGGCTTGTGCGTCTTGATCGCGCGGATCGCCTCGCGCCCGTTCGAGCAGCGCTCGATGATCTCGACGTCTTCGTGCGCCTGGAGACGGATCTCCAGTCCCTGGATCGCCAGGGGCTCGTCGTCGACGAGGATGGTGCGGATGGTCATGCGGCCTCTCTGTTCACATTCTCAAGCTGAAAGGGGATCTCGATCTCGACCGAAAACCCTCCAGCCGGCGCGGAGCGGGATTCGAAACGATGGTCCGGGCCGTAAGCCTGGGCCAGCCTTTCGCGGATATTGGACAGTCCAACGCCGGTCGAAACGCTTGAGGAATGACGGATTTCGTGCAAGCCGGGGCCGGTGTCGGATACGGCGATCCGCACCCGTTGCCCGACCAGTCGCACATCGACGCGGATTTCCGCGCCTTCCTCCTGCGGCGTGACGGCGTATTTGATGGCATTCTCGACCAGCGGCTGGAGCAGCAGCGAGGGCAGGCGCGCGCGTTCGGCCCGGGGGTCGATCTCGAAACTCGGGCGCAGGCGATCCTCAAAGCGCATCTTCTCAATTTCGAGATAGAGTTTCAGCGTTTCAACCTCTTGCGCCACGGTGACATGCGCCGTGGGCTCATTCGCCAGGGTATAGCGGAGGAAGGCTGACAGCCGGCTTAACATCGCGTTCGCCCGCTCGGTCTGTTTGAGCAGCACCAGGGTCGAGATGGAATTGAGCGTGTTGAACAGGAAATGCGGGTTCAACTGATAGCGCAACATCGCGAGTTGCGCGGTCGAGGCCTGCAACTCCAGCGCGCGCATCTCGTCGATCTGGCTTTCGACGATCAGATAATAGTTGATCGCGAAATACAGCGCCGACCATCCCGCCAACACGTTGAAGGTAATGAACAAATTGCCGATCAGCAGGCTGACCGTCACCCCCGGCTGGGTCGTGGTGATGAACGAGAAGGAGAAGGCGTTGAGCGCGGCATAGAGAAACGTCGCCGCCGCCAGCGTCGCCAGCGTCAGGAACACGCCCATGATCCGTGGCAGGCGGCGATAATAGCCATAGAGCGTCGAGAGCAGCAGGGTGATGCAATAGCCCAGGATCGCCTCGATGATCACCGGGATGATCTTCTCCAGCGAAAAGCCGTTCGAGATGCCGACGACGGAGCGCTGGACCAGATAGCCGGACCAGCCGACCGCCTGGAGGATCCAGAAGGCGCGCGCCTTGTTCTCGAAAAACGGCCGCACCGAAAGCTGATCGGATGCGGAAGGTGAAGCGACGAACGACGCGACGGGCGAATGGGTGGCCATGGCCGGGCGACATCTACACGGCTGGGCCCGGAAGGGCAAAAAAAGGGGCCGCCCTTCCCGAAGGAGGGGCGGCCCCGACTATGCGTTTGCTTGGCTTCGATCAGAAGCCGAAGTGTATCGACCCGATGATGGTGCGCGGCGCACCAAAGGTATAGCGCGTCGTGCTGGTGTTGGTGGTGCCGGTGCTGAGGTTGCCGAAATAACGCTCCTTGAGCAGATTCGACACGTTCAACTGGAAAAAGCTGTCCTTCAGGCCCAGCGATGCCATGCTGAACCGCGCGTCCAGATCGACCAAGGTGTAGCCCTTGCTGATCAGGTCATTGACGTCCGTTACGAAACGGTCGCCGGTGTGCTTAGCCTGAACGCCGACTGAGAGCGGTTCGAAGTTGAACTGCGCACGGCCACCATATTGCCACTTCGGCGTCTCGACCACGAACTTGCCCTTGGTCGCGGCGAGGACTTGTCCATTGGACGGATTGACCGCGTCCGAAAGCAGTTCGGAATCGAGATAGGACACGAAGCCATAGATCGAGAAGTGGCGGCTCGGGTTGATGCCCAGGCTGGCGTCGATGCCCTTGGTCTTGGTCGCGCCCACGTTGCGGTCGATGTTCAGCGTGCCGCCGCCATCGAGCTGCACCAGCGAAGAGATGATCCGGTTGTCATATTTGATGTACCAACCGGCCACCTGTGCCTGGATCAAACGCGAGGTGTAGCGCAGCCCGAGATCGAACGAGTCGGTCTTTTCCGGCTTCACCGCCGCGACCGGCGAGACTTCGACGTCATCGAAGCCATAAAGGTTGTCGGTGCGCGGCACCGAGTAACCCTTGGAATAGCTGCCGAACATGCTGACCTTATCGGTGAAGTTATAAGTATAGCCGACATTGGGCAGTACTGCGCTATAGGTCTCGATGCGGTTGTTGTACGGCGCGGCCAGTTGCACGCTGGCAAGAGAGGTGTCCAGCGCGCGAACCTGTGCCACCGTTTGCGACGTGCAATAGGCGTCGTTCGAGCTGCCGGCAATCGTCCAGCAATAGTTGCTGAGATTGCGGCGGAAGAAGGGCGCGCGCAGACCCAGCGCAATCTTGAAGCGGTCTTCGAAGAAGGAACCGCGATACTCACCGGAAATCTGGTGCAGGATTGCGTAGGACAGGCGGTTGCGCTTGTTCAGCACATTGCCTGCGGCGTCCTTGACGGCATAGGGGCCTTCGCCGTCAAGCGCGCTGAACGGCTCGCGTGGATCGCCCCATGGGGTTAGGAGGCTGGCTTCGCCGGTCTGACGATGACGCGCGCGGTCCCAGGTATAGGCGATGCGGATCAGGTTATTGTCGTCGATCTGGTAACGCAGGCCCGCGATCGCGGTAAAGCGCTGGGTGCGGGTGTTCGACGGAAAGTAGACGCGGACATAGTCCAGCGTATCGCCGTCGCCGTTCAGGTCGGCACCTGCCGCGACGCCCGCGCCGACACGGGTATATTGGTTGGTATAGACGTTCGACAGGAACGCATCGCGTTCCGAGAACACGGCCGTGCCGCCGCCGTTCGCCCGGGTGAAAGAATAGGCGCCATCGAAGGTGAACAGCAGCTTGTCGCTGAGCGTCCAGCGCGAGTTCAGGCGGACATTGCCGGTGTTCGACGGATTGGCGTTATAGCCATAATAGTTGCCGCAAGCGTTGCGATCGTCCTGCGAGCTGTTGTTGCCCGCTGCCGCATTGCCCGAGGGCAAGGTGCAGTTGGCGTCGTACCGATAGAGCGACGAGGTGTTGTTGAACACCGTGTCATACTGATCGCGGTTCAGATCCAGCGTATAGGGGGTAGCGGGCGAAATGCCGGTGGACGGCACCACGCCTGTTCCCAGCACCGTGCGAATGTTGCCGAGGCTGGGGTTGCTGTAGAAATTATTGCGATTCTGGTTGTAGTGGGCCGCCAGCGAGATGAAGTCGCCATTGCTGCCGATCGGCTGATAGATCTTGCCGTTGAACTGGGTCTTGTGGATCTCGCCGGGACCGCGGAACTGATTGTAACGCTGGTTGCTGGCCGACACCCAGGCCTTGGTGCCGAACGAGGTCAGCTCACCGAGGTTCACCAAGCCAAATACGCGATTCATGTTGTTGGTGCCGTGCGAATAGACGGCGGCGGCATGGCGATCGTCGGTCGGGGTCAGCGAGCGGTAGTTGACCGTGCCGCCCGAAGCCGCGGCCGTCGGCGAGTCGACGTCGGTCGCGCCGAAATTGACGTTTACCTGCTCGATCAGCTCGGGATCGAGCTGCTGGTTCGAGTAGATGGCGTAATTCCCCGAGTCGTTCAGGGGAATGCCGTCAAAGGTCAACGCGATGCGATTGCCGTCGAAGCCGCGGATACGAATCTGGCCACCTGAGGAACCGTAAGCGTCGGAGTTGGTGAAGCTCACGCCCGGAATCTGGTTGAGCGTGTCCAGGATGGTCTGACCGGGCGCCCTGCGTTCGATAAGCTCCTGGGTGATGACGGCCTTCGCCTTGGGCGAATCGGGAATCTGGATCCCGTTGACGCTTGAGGGCCCGCGCTCGCCCGTGACGACGACTTCTTCTTCGACGTCGACCGTGCCAGTAGACTGAGCAAAGGCAGCGGTCGGAAACACGAGCGCAGCAACAGCCGTGCTCAAGAACAGAGTAGTACGCATCAATGGTCCCCTTTTCGCACCGGGCGGCGCGTTCCGACCGCTCGTGCGGCTCGGTTAGGCGTGCCCCTGCGCTCCGAACATTGCCGTTATGTTACAAAGGGCGGGGCGCCGACAGGGGGTGTTTCACTCGGTTGGCGGGCGTTGCAGTTTGGCAACGCTTTCAAACACGGTAACGGCTCTATCGCATTCAATAGGCGTCGGAAATTCTGGGGTCTAGTGACGTCCGGGCCTGCGGGCGGGATGGAGAAGACGTTCAGGATGCATCCGCCATGGCTCAGCCGCCCGCGACCAGCGCGTTCCAGTCGGTTTCGTCAATCACGGGAATCCCCAGATCCTGGGCCTTTTTCAGCTTCGACCCCGCGCCCGGCCCGGCGATGACCAGGTCGGTCTTGGCCGACACCGAACCCGAGACGCGCGCGCCCAGCGCCTCCGCCTGGGCTTTGGCCTCGTCGCGCGACAGGGTTTCGAGCGTGCCGGTGAAGACCAGGGTCTTGCCGCTCACCTCCGATTCGCGCGTCCGGTGCACCACGTCCTGCGGCGTGACTTCGCGCAGAAGGTCGTCGACCACCTCGCGGTTATGCTCCTCGGCGAAGAAGTCGAGCAGCGCGTCGGCGACCTCGGGGCCGATCTGGGGCGTGTCGATCGCGGCGACGATGGCGCGCTGGCGCCGCAGCTCGAACTTGCGGTCCGGCTCGCCCAGGGCGGGGACGGTTTCGGCTCGCACGGTCAACGCGGCGTCGATCATCGCGCGAAAGCCCGCCATCGAGACGAAGCGGCGGGCCAGATCGCGCGCGGTGATCTCGCCGACATGGCGGATGCCGAGCGCGAAGAGGAAGCGGTCGAGCGAAATCTCCCGCCGTGCGTCGATCGCCGCCAGCAGCTTGTCGACCACCAGCTCCGACATGCGCTCCCGCTGGATCAGCGCGTCGCGGTGGTGGTGCAGCCGGAAGATATCGGCGGGCGAGGCGATCAGGCCATCGCGGAAGAACTCCTCGATCCGCACCAGCCCCAGCCCGGTGATGTCGAAGGCATGGCGCGAGACGAAATGGATCAGCCGCTCGACCCGCTGGGCCGGGCAGATCAGGCCGCCGGTGCAGCGGATGACGACCTCGCCCTCCTCGCGGGTGGCGAGGCTGCCACATTCGGGACAGTGATCGGGGAAGACGAAGGGTTCGCGGGGCGTCTCGCGGGTCAGGTTCTCGACGATCTGCGGGATGACGTCGCCCGCGCGTTGCAGCACGACCCGGTCGCCGGGGCGGACGCCCAGCCGCTCGATCTCGTCGGCATTGTGGAGCGTCGCATTGGTCACGACGACACCGCCGACCGTCACCGGCTCCAGCCGCGCGACGGGGGTCAGCGCACCGGTGCGACCGACCTGGATGTCGATCTTCTCCAGCGTGGTCTGCGCCCGCTCGGCGGGGAATTTGTGCGCGATCGCCCAGCGCGGGGTCCGCCCGACGATCCCCAGCCGCGCCTGCCAGTCGAGCCGATCGACCTTGTAGACGACGCCGTCGATATCGAAGGGCAGGTCGGCGCGTTGCGCCTCGATCGTGCGATAGATGTCCAAAGCGGCGGCAGCATCGGGCACGCGGGCGAAGGCGTCGGCGATGGGAAAGCCCCAGCGGCGCCATGTCTCGACCATGTTGAACTGGGTTTCGGCAGGTACCTCGCTCGCTTCGCCCCAGCCATGCGCCAGGAAGCGCAAGGGACGGCCCGCCGTGATCGCGGGGTTCTTCTGGCGGAGCGAACCGGCGGCGGCGTTGCGCGGATTGGCGAACTGGCGCGCCTCCTTGTTCGTCTCCGCCGCTTCCTGCGCCAGCCGGGCGTTGAGCGCGGCGAAGTCGACCTTGCTCATATAAACCTCGCCGCGCACCTCGAAGACGGCGGGGGCGGGATGGGGCAGGGTCTTGGGCACGTCGGCGATGGTGCGGACATTCTCCGTCACATCCTCGCCGATCGTGCCGTCCCCCCGGGTCAGCGCCTGGACCAGATGGCCATCGACATAGCGGAGCGAGCAGGACAGGCCGTCGATCTTGGGCTCGGCGGTCAGGGTGACCGGCTCGTCCTCCGGCAGCTTCAGGTAACGGCGGACGCGACCGACGAACTCCTCGACCTCTTCGTCCGAAAAGGCATTGTCCAGGCTGGTCATCGGCCGGGCATGGGCGACCTTGGCCAGATGCGCGGCGGGGGCGGCACCGACCTGGGTGCTGGGCGAGTCGGTGCGGATCAGATGCGGAAAGGCGGCCTCGATCGCCCGGTTACGACGGACCAGCGCGTCATAATCGGCGTCCGAAATCTCGGGCGCATCCTCGCTGTGATAGAGGCGGTTGTGATGGGCGATCTCGCGGGCGAGCGTGTTGAGCTCGGCGGCGGCTTCGAGATCGGTTTGCGGCAAGGGGGTCTGGGGCGTCACGCCGACCGTGCTAGTCCACCCTCCGCTCGGGGATCAAGATGGTGGACCGATAACTGGATCAAGCCGCAGGGCGGCATGTATGCCGATCGCTCAGGGCACGGGGTCGGCATGAGGATCGGAAAACGGCTCAGGCCCAACCGGGCCGTCAAGACCGTGCTCGATGAGCCATGATCGGGCCTGTTCGATATGGATGGCGACCATCGCCAGATCGAGCTTGTCCGTCAGGGCAAGACAGGACTGAAGTCCGGCGACGAGTTGCGTCATATCGTTTGTATTGTCTTGCAACACGGTCGAGGTGAATTTTGCAAGCATGCGGCGCATCCGAAGTTCAGGCTATGGGATACATAATGTCCTGAAAGGGTATCAGGTCCGTATTGGATATAAAATTGATTTCTATCAATGTCACTGGGACTCCAACAGACGGTCCGCCTGGGCGCGCGCCTCGTCGGTGATGGTCGCGCCGGACAGCATCCGGGCGATCTCTTCGCGCCGCTCCGCATCGCATAGCGCGCGAACCCCGGTGCGCGTGACGGTGCCGTCATGGCTCTTGGCGATCAGCAGATGCGCCGCACCCCGTGCCGCCACCTGGGGACTGTGGGTGACGACCAGCAATTGCGTCCGCCCCGCCAGCCGGTGCAGCCGGTCGCCGATCGCCGAGGCCACCGCGCCGCCGACGCCGCGATCGATCTCGTCGAAGATCATGGTGGTCGCGCCGCCCTCCTCGGCCAGCGCGACCTTCAGCGCCAGGATGAAGCGCGACAATTCGCCGCCGCTGGCGATCTTCATCAGGGGGGCGAAGGGCGCGCCGGGGTTGGTCGAGATTTCGAACTCCACCCGGTCCTTGCCCGCCGCCGACCAACCCGAAGGTTCGACCGGCGCGACGGTGGTGCGGAAACGCGCGGCGTCGAGCTTGAGCGGGGCGAGTTCGCTCTTCACCGACTGGTCGAGGCGTTCGGCGGCGGCGGCGCGCGCCTTCGACACCTGCGCGGCGGCCTTGTCATAGGCCGCGCGTGTGGTCGCGACCGCCGCCTCCAGCCGCCCGATGCCTTCCTCGCCCGCGTCCAGCCGTTCCAGACGCCCGCGAAGCTGTTCGGTCAGTTCGGCCAGGTCGTCGGGCTGCACCCGATGCTTGCGCGCCATGCCGCGCAATTCAAACAGCCGTGCCTCATCCTCTTCCAGCGCGCGCGGATCATAGGCGAGTTCGCGCTGCGCCTCGACCAGCCGTTCCTCGGCCAGCGACGCCTCGATCACCGCGCGATCGATCGCCGCCAGCGCGTCGGCCAGCGCGGGATGGTCCTCACCGATCCGCTCCAGCACCCGAGCGGCCTGGCGCAGGCCCGCCAGTGCGCCGTCCGATCCTTGAAGATGCTCCTCGATCGCGCCGAGTTCGCCCGCGATCTTCTCCGACCGTTGCATGGTGCGGCGGCGATCGGCCAGCGCCTCTTCCTCGCCTGGCTCGGGCGCCAGCTTGGTCAGTTCGGCCACCGCATGTTCCAGCCATTCGCGATCACGCGCCGCCGTCTCGATCTCCTCGCGTGCGCTGGTCAGCGCCGCCTCCGCCTCGCGAAGGCGCGTCCAGGCGGCGGCGACCGCCTGGGTGTCGATCCGCCCGAAACTGTCGAGCATCGTCCGATGCCCGCGCGGGTTCAGCAGGCCGCGATCGTCATGCTGGCCATGGATCTCGACCAGAAAGGGCGCGATCTCGCGCAGCAAGGCGGCGGAGGCGGGCTGGTTGTTGACGAAGCCCCGGCTGCCGCCATCGGCCTTGACCTGTCGCCGGACGATCAGGGGTTCGCCGGGTTCGATCTCGATACCCGCTTCGTCCAGGATGGCGGACAGGCGGCTGTCGGGGGCAGGCGGCTCGAAGCTGGCGGTAACGATCGCTTGCCCTGCGCCATGCCGCACCAGTCCGCTGTCGCCGCGTCCGCCCAGCGCCAGACCCAGCGCATCGAGCAGGATCGATTTTCCCGCGCCGGTCTCCCCGGTCAGAACGCCCAGGCCTTGGCCGAAATCGAGGTCGAGCGCCTCGATCAGCACGACATCACGAATGGACAGCGCGGTCAGCATGGCGGGCGATATAGAGCGAAACGCCGCGCGATGTTATCCCCCACGCGCGAAAATGATCCCGATTTGTTCGGGTGGCTATCCTTTCCCTTTCCCCTCAAAGAGGGGCGAGGGAAAGGATAGCGTCGTGCTGGGCTCAGCCGGTCGGCGAACTGTTGTTGCCGGTCGGGGTGGGACGGCCCGGTGCCGCCGCGCTGGGGGTGGCGGTGCCGGTGCCCGGCAGGCCGATATTGACCGATCCCGGCGTGCCGGTCGGCACCACGGGCTGGCCCGGCTGGATCGCGGGGATCGGCTGGACCGGATATTCGCGCATCAACTTGTAGGCGCGGTTATACCAGTCGCTGCCCGGATAATTGGCGCCCAGCACGGCGGCGGCGCGCTCGGCCTCGGGGCGGACGCCCAGCGCCAGATAGGCTTCGGTCAGCCGCAACAGCGCCTCGGGCGTGTGGCTGGTCGTCTGGTATTTGTCGATGACGGTGCGGAAGCGCATCGACGCGGCCAGCCACTGGTGCCGATCCTCGTAGAAGCGGCCGATCTCCATTTCCTTGCCCGCCAGGTGGTCGTTGACCAGATCGACCTTCAACCGCGCGTCGGCGGCATAGCGCGTGTTGGGATAGCGACGCATCAATTCGCCCAGCGCGTCCAGCGCCTGGCGGGTGATCTTCTGGTCGCGGGTCACGTCCTGGATCTGCTCGTAATAGCCGAGCGCGATCAGATAATAGGCATAGGGCGCGTCGCGATTGCCGGGGTGGACCGAGATGAAACGCTGCGCCGACTGGATCGACTGGGTATAGTCGCGACCCAGATAATAGCTGAAAGCGCTCATCAACTGCGCGCGGCGGGCCCAGATCGAATAGGGGTGCTGACGCTCCACCTCGTCGAACAGCAGCGCCGCCTCCTTGTAGCGGTGCTGGTCCAGCCGGTTCTTGGCGGCCGTGTACAGCGTGCCGACGTCGCGGGCGACATAAGGCAGGTCGGTGCGGGTACGGTTGCGGGCGCAACCCGCGATCGGAAGGGCCATGACGGCGATGAGCGCCAGCGACAGCGCACGGGAACGGGGGTTACGCATCGCGCATGTCCTTAGCGCAGCATGAGGGCGGGGAACAGTCCCTCCGCGCACCCGCTTTGCGACAGACGGCTTGCCATCGCCGAGATGCGCGCGGCCTATTGCGTTCGCCGCGATGTGCGCGGCATGGGGGTGGGCGAAGGTACGGGCGGCGGAACGGCCCGCCCGTCCAAGCGGTTGAACCGCCGCCCGATCGGAAGGAATCACGCCACCATGCCCGCCACGATGCTCCACACCCACCGCGTCGAAAAGCCCTGGGGTCGCCACACGCTGTATCCGGGGTTCGAGGATGCCGCCCCCGATAGTGCGCCGATCGGTGAGGTCTGGTTCCAGGAACCCGGCGACACCTCGCCCGACCTGCTCATCAAATATCTGTTCACCAGCGAGAAGCTGTCGGTGCAGGTCCATCCCGACGACGAACAGGCCCATGCCCGTGGCCTGCCGCGCGGCAAGGACGAATGCTGGACGATCCTGACCGCCGAGCCCGATTCGACCATCGCGCTGGGACCCAAGGCGCTGATGACCAAGGAGCAGCTCCGCGCCGATGCGTTGGACGGCTCGGTCGAGGCGGATCTGGACTGGGTGCCGGTCAAGGAGGGCGATTTCTATTACGCCCCCTCGGGCACCATCCATGCGATCGGCGCCGGGCTGACCGTGATCGAGGTGCAGCAGAACAGCGAGACGACCTATCGCCTCTATGATTATGGCAGCGACCGCGAGCTGCATCTGGAGGACGGCGTCGATGTCGCGCATCTGACCCCGTATCAGCCGATCGTCTCGCCGGGACCGGCGGGCGAGGGGCGCAATATCCTGGTCGAAGGGCCCAAATTCGTGCTGGAGCGCTGGGCGGCGGGCGATCACGCGGTCGCCCTTCCCGAGGGGCGGACGGCGTGGCTGATTCCGATCACCGGCTCTGGCGAGGTCGCGGGTGTCGCGTTCCGGGCGGGCCAGTGCCTGACGGTGACGGGGACCGAAACCGTCACCCTGTCGGCGGACGGCGATGCGCTGTTCGCCTATGCGGGGACCCAGCGGCTGTAAGAGCATATTCCTCCCCTGGAAGGGGAGGTGGCAGTCCGAAGGACTGACGGAGGGGGGTCACCATCAACGGGAACACCCCTCCACCACCGCTTCGCGGCGGTCCCCCCTCCCCTTGCAGGGGAGGAATCACACGGGCGCTTTAGAACAGCCCCGGCACATCCCGTTGCGCCGCCGAGGGGCGTTGGGGCTGGACCAGCTTGCGCGGGCCGCCATCCGCCGACTGGGCCGAGGCGCTGGCGCTGATCGGGGTACAGCTCTTGCCCTGCAGGAAGTCGAGCGCGGCGCGGGTCGAGGCTTCCTGTGGGTCGCCCATCCGGCGGGTCAGGTCGTCGCTGGCGCGGCAACTGGCGGGGACGATCCCGGCCAGGCCATTATAATAATCGCCCTGCCGGTTGGCGTTCTTAAGCGAGAGTGCGATGACGCGCAGGCGGTCGTCGCACTGGGCATTGTCGCGCGCGATCTGGCCCACCGGCTTGCCATAGGTGTTGGCGCCGATCAGTCCCGAGGCAGACCCCAGATAGGGCAGCGTCCGGTTGAGAACCAGTTCGCTGGCCGATGCCGTGCCGCCGGTGCCGATAAAGGCGATACGGGTCGGTGCGATCGATTGGGGCTGGGGCGCGAAATAGGTGGTCCGGTTGTTCGACGCCTTGCTCGGGCGGAAGGCGGTATAGCCCATCACGTCCGAAGTTTGGCGCGCCCCGCCGAGCAGGTTGTTGAACAGGTCGGCGATGTCGATGCTGCCCCCGCCATTGTAGCGCAGGTCGACGACGACCTGGGTGATGCCCTGCTGCTTGAAGGTCGCGAAGGCGGCGCGAAGCTGCGGGTCGGCGGTGCTGATGAAGGTGCGCAGGTTGATATAGCCGTAACGCTGGCCATTATCGGTGATGATCTGCGTCCCGTAATTGGGCGATACGGGTTGCAGCGTATAGGCCGCCTTGGTGAGCGCGACGGTGCGCACCGCGCCCGATGTATCAGCAACCGTGAAATAACGCGTGGTACCCGCCGTATCGGGGCCGAGCGCGTCGGAGATGCCGTTATTGGGATCGGCGCTGACGATGGCCTGGATCGACCGGATATCGGAGGCGGTGGTGCCGATCCCCCGGATCTCGGTGCCGCGATCGATCCCCGCCGCCAGGGCCGCGCCGCTTTCGAACGACTCGGCGATCAACAGCTTGCTCTGCGTCGCATCGGTGGTCAGGCGAAAGCCGAAGCCCGCATCCGCGCCCGAGTTGTAATAGGCATCCTCCTCCTTGATGGAGGTGATGTAGGTGAAATACCGGTCCTTGCGCTGCGCCCGTGCGGTTGCGGTCAGCGCGTCGATATAGTCGCTGACCGTCGCATAGGGCGACGGGTCGAGCGAGGCGGGCAGCGTTTCGGGAAAGAGATACCATTCGTTCATCTGGGCCGAGACCCAGTTCTGGCGATTGCGTAGCGAGCAGGCCGATTCCGTGGTGCCGTTGGGCGAATTCCCGCCGCCGGTCGCCATCGATCCCGTGGCACTGCCGCCCCCGTCACCGCATCCCGCCAGCGTCGCCGCCAGCGCCAGCGCAGCACCCCAACGTCCGAATCGCCCCATCGCCATCCTCGCCCCTGAAGCCGTCCATCGGATAGCCCAACGGCCCAAATCTGTCAGGACGCATCTGTCGAGGGCATGAATGAATCCCGTCTTTGTCGTTAATTTCGCGAAGCTTATGGTGAAACGCCCTCGATCCGGACAAATGTTGCAGACATCCGGACACGATGCTTCCAGAAACACTGTCGATCGACATGCATTTTGCCGGTCGGTAGAGGCTAAGAGCATCCATGCTGAATGTGCTGACCCTGTCGAGCCTGTTTCCCGACTCGACTCGGCCCAATTTCGGCATCTTCGTCCAGCGGCAGACCGCAGCGCTGGCGATGCGACCGGGCGTCGGGGTGCGCGTGGTGGCGCCGATCGGCCTGCCTGTCTGGCCGCTGGCGCGATCGGATCGTTTCCTGGCCCAGGCGGCCTTGCCGTTGCGGGAGGTATGGCGCGGGCTGGATGTCAGCCGTCCGCGCTTCACCACCCTGCCGGGGACGGGGGGGCGGTTTCATGTCCCCGCTTTGATCCGTGCGCTGGTCCCGGTGCTGGACCGGCTGCGCGACGAACGGGCCTTTGACGTGATCGACGCGTCCTTCTTCTTCCCCGACGGCCCGGCGGCGGTGGCGCTGGGGCGGCGTTACGGCGTGCCGGTGTCGATCAAGGCACGGGGAGCGGACATCCACCATTGGGGCCATATGCCCGCGACCCGTCACCAGGTCGCGCGGGCGGCGGCGGCGGCGGACGGCCTGCTGGCGGTCAGTGACGCGATGGCGGACGACATCGCCGCGCTGGGCGTCCCGCGCGGGCGTATCCGGGTTCATCATACCGGCGTGGATCAGGCGCGCTTCCAGCCGATCGACCGGGGCGAGGCCAAGGCTGGGCTGGGTGTTTCCGGGCCGCTTATTCTGTCCTTGGGGGCGCTGATCCCGCGTAAAGGACATGGCGTGGTGATCGACGCGGTGGCGCGTTTGCCCGGCGTCACGGTGATGATCGTCGGGGAGGGGGCCGATCGCACCGCCTTGCAGGCGCGGGCCGAGCGGTTGGGAGTGGCGGATCGGGTTCGCCTGATCGGCGCGATCCCGCATGACGAATTGCCCGGACTATTGGGCGCGGCGGACGTGATGGCGCTGGCATCGGCATCCGAAGGGCTGGCCAATGCCTGGGTCGAATCGCTCGCCTGCGGGACGCCGATCGTCATCACGCCAGCGGGCGGGGCGGGGGACGTGGTGACCAGCCGCACCGCCGGACGGATCACCCAGGCCGAGCCGGAAGCCTTCGCAGTGGCGATCCGCGACGTGCTGGACCAGGCCCCCGATCCCTGGGCGGTCCGGGCAGCGGTGCGGGACTTCACCTGGCCGACCAATGCGGCGGCGCTGCATTCGCATCTGGCGGAACTGGTGTCGCGCACGGGTTCCGGCAAACGGTCTTAAGGGGTTTGTTCGCGCGGAGGACGCAGAGATGTCTCGCACAGGGCAATGCCCCACCTCCCCAACAGCCGCTAATCGCAGGTTGAAGGCGCAGCACGCGAATCTTCTCCGCGTCCTCCGCGCCTCCGCGCGAACAAAAATCTTCCGGTCTTCGCGATCCCGCTTCGTCAGACGCGGAGCCCCATCCGCGCCGAAGCGTCATGCGTCGAGCGGGTAGAGCGCCGCGCAGATCTTGCGGCCTTCGCTGCGCAGCACGCCCCAGGCGCGGGCGGCGGCGCGGCTGTCCATCACTTCGACACCCAGGCCGCGCGCTTCCAGGGCGGCGGCGAAGGCGGCGGGGGCGCGGCGCAGGGTCGCGCCGGTGCCGAGCAACAGGAATTCCGGCGCTTCATCGACCAGTTCGGCGACGACATCCGCCGTCAGCGATTCGAACGGTGGTGGGCTCCACGGCTCATGCCAGTCGGGCGAGAGCAGCAGCGCGGGATAGGCGATGTCGCCGACCCGAAAGCCCGTGGCGGCGAAGCCACGGACGATCGGGCCGGGCGCGGTCGGATCGCGCGTGATGCGGATCGAATCGCTCATGGTTCGCGCGGGGTGATCCGCTCGGCGTCCGAGATGGAGCGCTTGTCGGTGGTGCCCGGCTTCTCGCGATTGGGCTCGGCGCGCAGGCCCAGCGTGATGAGCAGCGAGGACGAGACGTAGATCGACGAATAGGTGCCGACCACGATGCCCAGGATCATCGCCGCGGTGAAGCCGCGCAGCACATGGCCGCCCAGCAGCAGCAGCGCGATCAGCGCCAGCAGGATGGTGACCGAGGTCATCACCGTGCGCGGCAGCGTCTCGTTCACCGACAGGTTGATGATCTCGCGCATCTCCATCTTGCGATAGCGGCGCATATTCTCGCGGATGCGGTCGTCGATGACGATCTTGTCGTTGATCGAATAGCCGATGATGGTCAGGAACGCCGCGATGATCGTCAGGTCGAGTTCGAACTGGGTCACCGCGAAGAATCCGAGCGTCACCAGCAGATCGTGGACGATCGCGACGATGGTCGACACGCCGAACTGCCACTCGAAGCGGAAGATGGCGAACAGGCCGATGCCCAGGATCGCCAGCACCACCGCCAGCACGCCGTGCTTGATCAACTCGTCGGATACCTTGCCCGACACCGTGTCGTAACGGCTGAAGGTCGCGCCGGGGAATTGCTGGCCCAGCGCGGTCTCGACCTTGCGCACGACGGCGTTGGTCGCGCCTTCGTCCTTGGAGGCGGGCACCGGCAGGCGGATGCTGATCGTCCGGCCGTCGCCGACCGTCTGGATATTGGCTTCACCCACGCCCAGCCCATCGACGACCGAGCGAACCCGGTCGGCGGAGGGCGGGGTGGGGAATTTCTCTTCGATCATCAGGCCGCCGACAAAGTCGACGCCCAGATTGAGGCCCTTGGCGAAGGTGACGCCGACCGCCAGCAGGGTGAGCGCGAGCGTCAGCCCGAACGCCCAGCCGCGCAGGCGGACGAAGTCGATGTTCGTGTTGTCGGGGACGAGTTTCAGGAGGCGCATGATCTGTTCTCCTGCCTCAAATGTTGATGGTCTTGGGCTTTTCGCGGCGCAACCAGAGCGCCACGAGCATCCGCGTGAAGGTAACGGCGGTGAACACGCTGGTCACGATGCCGATCAGCAGCACGACCGCGAAGCCCTTCACCGGGCCCGAGCCGAGCACGAGCATGATGACGCCCGAGATGGCGTGGGTCACGTTCGCCTCGAAAATGGTGCGGCTGGCTTCCTTGTAACCCAGTTCGACCGCCTGGACGACGTTGCGCCCGCGCCGTCGCTCTTCGCGAATCCGCTCGTTGATCAGTACATTGGCGTCGACCGCGGTGCCGATGGTCAGGATGAAGCCCGCGATACCCGGCAGGGTCAGCGTCGCGTTAAGCATCGCCATGACGGCCAGGATGACCAGCACGTTGATGACGACCGCGATGTTCGCATAGATGCCGAACCGGCCATAGGTGAGGGTCATGAACACGATCACCGCGACCGCCGCGATCGCCGAGGCGAGAATGCCCGCGCGGATCGAGTCGGCGCCCAGGTCAGGACCGACGGTGCGTTCCTCGACGACCTTCAGGTCGATCGGCAGCTTGCCCGAACGCAGCGAGATGGCAAGCTGGTTGGCGGTATCGACGGTGAAGTTGCCGCTGATCTGGGCGCGACCACCGAGGATCGGCTCGTTGATGTTGGGGGCCGACAGCACCTGGCCGTCGAGGATGATCGCGAAGGGCTTGCCGGTATTTTCCTGCGTGATCCGCGCGAACTTGCGGCCGCCCTGCGCGTCGAAGGTGATCGCCACCTGCGGCGCGTTGGTCTGCTGGTCGAAGGTCTGTTGCGCGTCGATCAACTGGTCGCCCGAGATGATGACGGGGCGTTTCACCGCGATCACCGGTGCGCCCAGCGGGTTGCCGGGATAGGGCAGGACCTGGCTGCCGGCGGGAGCATTGCCCTTGACCACTTCGACCGGGTTGGCGGTGGTGTCGACCAGCTTGAATTCCAGCTTGGCGGTCTTGCCGATCAGGTCTTTCAGCGCCTGCGGATTTTGCAGGCCGGGCACCTGCACCACGATGCGGTTGGAGCCTTGCTGGAGGATGGTGGGCTCCTTGGTGCCCAGCGCGTCGATGCGGCGACGCACGACCTCGGTCGCGGTCTTCATCGCGGTATCGACCGCCTGGGTCAGCCCCGCCTGGGTCGGCTTCAGGACGAAGCGCGAGGTGTCGACGACCTGGATGTCCCATTCGCGCTGGCCGGTCATGCCCGCCCCGCCGCCGGTGATCGTCAGCAGCCGCTCGCGCGCCGCATCGACCTGGGACGGGTCGCGCAGCATGAAGCTGAGCTGGCCGCCACGGACCGAGATGTCACCGATGTCGATACGCGGATTGCCGCGCCGCATCTCGGCCGCGACCTGGTCGCGCATCGTCTCCAGCCGGGTATTGGCGAGGTCGGCGGTGTCCGCCTCCAGCAGCAGATAGCTGCCGCCCGCCAGGTCGAGGCCCTTGTTGACGCGCGGATGGGGGATCGCCCCCCATTTGTCGGTCATGCTCTCGGGCAGGAAGCTCGGGATCGCCAGCAGGCACAGGGCCGCCAGCAGCGCGACGATGGAAGCGACCTTCCAGCGGGGGAAATCCAGCATCGGTGGATCAGTCGTTCGCGGGCTTGGCGGTGGGATCGACCACGTCGGTCAGCGTCGCCTTGACCACGCGGACGCGGACATTGGGGGCGATCTCGACCTCGACCAGCGTGTCCTCGACGCGGGTCACCTTGCCGACGATGCCGCCCGCCGTGGTGACCTGATCGCCCTTCTTGACCCCCTCGACCGCCGCTTGCAGCGTCTTCATGCGACGCTGTTGCGGGCGGATCATCAGGAAGTAGAAGACCACGAAGACGAGGAGCAGCGGCGCGAGGCTGAGGAACGAGGCGGCGCCGCTGGACGCGGCGGCCCCGGTGGTTGCCTGGGCGGTGAAGGGAATGAACATTCGGACCCGTCTATGCTGAATGGGCACGGGCACCGGCCGACCGATGACGATCGACAAGCCCCCATGTCGGATAGCCTGCCCGCTACCATCGCAGGCGGACAGGCGCAATGGAGAGCCGGATGTGGTGTCGGCACCGTCGCAACATCAAGGCTTGCATCCCACGGAAAACCCGCCTAGAGGCCGCCGCTCGGTCGGGGCGTAGCGCAGCCTGGTAGCGCATCACACTGGGGGTGTGGGGGTCGCAGGTTCGAATCCTGTCGCCCCGACCAATCTTCTTCCTACATGGGCGGATGACGGCGGAGCGGGCGGAAGCCCGTTCTTTCGCCATGCCCATTCCTCCCTGCGCAAAGCGCGGGGAGGGGGACCGCCGCGCAGCGGTGGTGGAGGGGCGAGGGGCGTTTGCCCCTCCACCACTCGCTGACGCGAGCGGTCCCCCTCCCCAAGCAAGCTTGGGGAGGATTGGGCGTTACCGCACCGTCATCCCCGCCGCCGTGATCTGCGACAGCAAATTCGCCCGCACCGCATCCGTTACCGGAGGCAATGGCCGCGCCGCCTTGCCGTGGCGCAGGCGTTCGCGGTCCTTTTCGTCCGGCTCGACCCGCCGGACCCGCACCGCCGCCCTGCCCACCGCGCGCAGGCCCAGTTGCTCCGCCGCGCCGCGTGACAGGTCGATGATCCGCGACGATCCGGCGAACGGCCCGCGATCGTTGACCCGCACGATGATCCGCCGCCCGGTGTCCAGCGCCGTCACCTCGACATAGCTGGGCAGCGGCAAAGTCGTATGCGCCGCCGTCGCCCAGCCTGGGCGGAAGCGTTCGCCATTCGCGGTGCGCTTGCCCGATTCGCCGCCATACCAACTGGCATAGCCCAACATGTCGTAGGTCGCGTCCTCGGCGGGGACATAGGTGACGCCGCGCACCGAATAGGGCTTGCCGATCCGCACCGGATAATCGCTGACCGGCCGGTAGTTCCCGCCGGAGCAGGCCGCGACCAGACAGGCCGCCGCCGGTGTCCATCGGCGCATCGCTTTCCTTATCATGGATGTCGATTAAGCCGCGCACGCCGCCGGATAAAGCCGTTTGCGCCTCCATCCGCCGCAGACTATCCCCATGACGACCGGAACGGGCTTTCAGCCCAGACCGGTCTTTCGCGCCGGTGCCCTTCGGGGCTTGAAACGGGAATATGGTGCAAATCCATAGCTGTCCCTGCAACTGTAAGCGGTGAGCGAGCGATGCCGGTTCCTGCCAACGGGGAACAGCCACTGGAGCCATCCGGGAAGGCCGCATCGCCGACGCTTCGACCCGCAAGCCAGGAGACCTGCCGGTGCGAGTCGCTCTTGCCGCGATCCAGGGGATGGTCATGGCCAGGATATATTGTATCATGCGAGCGACGCCCATCGGCCGATACGAATCGGCCATCTTGCCCGGCGTGCGTCCGTGGGGCGGGATGGTGACCGCGATCGCGGAGTTCGGCCTTTGTCGCAATGACGCCAGGGGTATCACCCATGTCCAACCATCCTGCCGGAGCCCCCCGCGCCCGGTTGCCGCTGAAAAAGCGGGTCGCGCTGTTGATGGGCGCGCTGATTATCGTCAATATCGCCGTCTGGGGCTGGGCGCTGAGCGTGTTCGCGGGCAACAGCCTGATGCTGGGCACCGCCCTGCTCGCCTATAGCCTGGGGCTGCGCCACGCGGTCGATGCCGATCACATCGCCGCCATCGACAATGTCACCCGCAAGCTGATGCAGGATGGCCAGCGACCCATCGCGGTCGGCCTGTGGTTCGCGATCGGCCATTCCGCCATCGTACTGATCGCGGCGACCACCGTGGCGCTCGCCGCCAGCACGCTCGCCGATTTCGAGGCGTTCGGGCAGAGCGGCGGAACCATCGCCACCATCGTCTCGGCCAGTTTCCTGTTCGCCATCGCGATCATGAACCTCATCATCCTGCGCGACGTCTGGACCCGGTTCCGCCGGGTGGCGCGCGGCGAGCCGATGGCGGAGGCCGACGCCGACATGCTGTTTTCCGGGCAGGGGCCGCTGTCGCGGCTGTTCCGCCCGCTGTTCCGCCTGATCCGGCGAAGCTGGCATATGGCCCCGCTCGGCTTTCTGTTCGGGCTGGGCTTCGACACCGCGACCGAGGTGGCCATTCTGGGGCTTTCCGGGGCACATGCCGCCGATGGCGTGTCGCTGGCGACGATCCTGGTCTTCCCCGTGCTGTTCGCGGTCGGCATGGCGTTGATCGACACCGCCGACGGGCTGGTGATGCTGGGGGCCTATGAGTGGGCGTTCGTTCATCCGCTGCGCAAGCTCTACTATAATATGACGATCACGCTGGTTTCTGCCTTGGTGGCGCTGGTGATCGGGGGGATTCAGGCGACCGCCCTGCTGGCCGAGCGGTTCGGCTGGACGGCGGGGCCGTTCCGTTATGCGGGCGCGCTGTCCGAGCATTTCAACGTGCTGGGCTTTGCGATCGTCGGGCTGTTCGTCCTTTGCTGGGGGGCGAGTTTCCTCCTCTATCGCTGGCGCGGGTTCGCGGCGATGGAGGCGCGAATTGCCAAGCCCGGCGCGGCGGGATAAATGCCGCACATCGGGGGCGAAAGTCTCCGAAGATCGCGCCGGTGCCCGCAAGGGCTTCAAACGGGAATGGGGTGCAAATCCCCGGCTGTCCCTGCAACTGTAAGCGGTGAGCGAGCGATGCTGGTGCCCATTGAGGCACGGCCACTGGAGTGATCCGGGAAGGCGCATCCCCTTGCTTCGACCCGCGAGCCAGGAGACCTGCCGGCGTCATGGTCGCTCTTGCCTGGACCCAGGGGATGGTCGGGGCACGGTTCTCCGTCGGAGAGCGACGAAGCCATGCGGCCGGGGCCGCATCGGTCGCCGGTCAGCGGGATGGATGCAATGTCGCGCCCGTCCGTCACCGCTCCGGCGATCCGCCCCATGCCGTGCTCGCTCGTCCGGCGCGTCGGAGAATTGTTTTGCGCGATCTTTCAAAGGTCCCCGTCACCATCGTCACCGGCTTTCTGGGCGCGGGCAAGACCACGCTCATCAGCCATCTGATCCGCAACGCGGGCGGTCGTCGCCTGGCGGTGGTGGTCAACGAGTTCGGCACGCTGGGCGTCGATGGCGACATCCTCCAGTCCTGCGCCATCCCCGACTGTCCGGCGGAGAATATCGTCGAACTGGCCAATGGCTGCATCTGCTGCACCGTCGCCGACGACTTCATTCCCACGGTGGAGAAGCTGCTGGCGATGGAGCCGCGCCCCGATCACATCCTGATCGAGACCTCGGGGCTGGCGCTGCCCAAGCCGCTCTTGAAGGCGTTCGACTGGCCCGCCATCCGCTCGCGGATCACGGTGGACGGTGTGGTGGCGCTCGCCGATGCGGAAGCCGTCGCGGCGGGCCGCTTCGCCCCCGATCTGGATGCGGTGGAGGCCCAGCGCGCCGCCGACCCCAGCCTCGACCATGAAACGCCGCTGTCGGAAGTGTTCGAGGACCAGTTGGCCTGCGCCGACCTCGTGCTGCTCACCAAGGCCGATCTCGCCGGGCCGGAAGGCGTCGCCAGGGCGCGCGAAATCATCGCCGCCGAAGCCCCCCGCCCGCTGCCGATGGTCGAGGCGGTGGACGGTATCGTCTCCGCCGAGATCGTGCTGGGGCTGGAAGCCGCCGCCGAGGACGACATCGCCGCGCGCCCTTCGCACCATGACGGCGCGGACGATCACGAGCATGACGATTTCGACAGCATCTCGGTGATGCTGGGCGAGGTGGATAGCCCCGAAGTGATCGCCGCGCGCATCGTCACGCTGGCCGAACAGCAGGATATCCTGCGCGTGAAGGGCTATGCGGCGGTCGCGGGTAAGCCGATGCGCTTGCTGGTGCAGGCGGTTGGTCGCCGGGTGCGGACGAATTACGACCGCCCCTGGGCCGCAGGCGAGCCGCGCGGCACCCGTCTGGTCGTCATCGCCGAGCATGACCGGATCGACCGGCCTGCGATCGAGGCCGTGCTGAAGGGCTGAACGCGGTGCATCTCGTCTTTCGCGAGAGCCATGGGCTGGAGGAACAGGCGGTTCCACAGGATCTGGGGCAGCGCCCCGGTGACGTGGTCGTGCTGTCCTTCTCCGACAGCGATCTCAGCGCCTTTGCGGCGGGCTGGCGGGCGGGGGGATTTCCCTGGTCGCTGCGGCTCGCCAATCTGGCGGCTTTGGTCCATCCGCTGTCGGTCGACACCTATGTCGAGCGGACTTTGGTTCATGCGAAGGCGATCCTGATCCGGCTGATCGGCGGGGCGGCGTACTGGGATTACGGCCTGCGCGAAGTCGAACGGCTGGCGCGCGAGCGGGGTATCGCGCTCGCCGTGCTGGCGGCGGATGGGCGCGAGGACCGGCGGTTGATGGCGGCATCCACTGTCGATGAGGCGGTGGTGCGGCGGTTGACGGTGCTGTGCGATGCGGGTGGGGCGGATGCGGCGGCGGTGGCTTTGGCGGCGTTGGCGGCAGTGTCGCCCGTGGCTCTTGCCCCTCCCCAACCCCTCCCCCTGCCGGGAGAGGGGCTTTTCGCTGGTACGTTCGCCACAAGCACGCCCCTCCCGCAGGCGGGAGGGAATGGGGGAGGGCCCTCGCCCCAAGCGATGTCGCCTGCGGCCTTGCCCCTCCCCAACCCCTCCCCCTGCCGGGAGAGGGGCTTTGAATTGGCGCCGGTTGGTGGTTGGACCCCAGACGTTTTGCACTGTCCCGCCGCAACCCTGCTGACCGCAACCCGCCCCCGAGTTCTGATCGTCTTCTACCGCGCCTATCTCGCCGCCGCAGATCTGGAACCCATCGCCGCGCTCCACACAGCGTTGGGCGAACGCGGCTTCGACACCATCGCCCTTTTTGTTCCCTCGCTGAAAGCCGAGGGCGCGGGCCCCTGGATCACGCGCTGGGCCAAGGCCCTCACCCCCGCCGCGATCGTCAACGCCACCGCCTTTTCCGCACGCGGCGAGGACGACACCACCCCGCTCGACGGCGCAGGCGTGCCGGTGTTTCAGGTGGCACTCGCCACCAGCGATCGCGAGGGCTGGCATGGCTCGCCACGCGGCCTGTCGCCCGCCGACCTTGCCATGCATGTCGTCCTGCCGGAGATCGACGGACGGCTGTTCGCGGGCGTGGTCAGCTTCAAGCAGCCGGGGACGCGCGACCCCGATTTCGACGTGGCGCTACGCCTCCACCGCGCCGAGCCGGAACGCATCGCGGCGGTGGTGGACAAGGTGGCGGGCTGGGCGAAGCTGTCCGCGACCCCGGCGGCGGAGCGGCGGCTGGCGATCCTCCTGTCAACCTATCCGGGCAAGGACTGGCAGGCGGCCCATGCGGTGGGGCTGGACGGCTTTGCCTCGACGGAGGCGATCCTGAGCGATCTGCGCGAGGCCGGATATGATGTGGAGCCGCAGGCGGATCTTCCCGCCGCCCTGCTCGCCAACCGGATCGCCTGGCCGGTCGCTGCCTATTGCGAAGCGCTAGCTGCCTTGCCCGAACCCTTGCGCGCCGACCTGCTGGAAAGCTGGGGCGCGGTCGAGGATGATCCCTTGGTTCAGGGTGACGCCTTCCATTTCCCCGCGCTCGTGCTGGGTAAGGCCATCGTCGCGCTTCAGCCCGAGCGCGGGCGGCAAGAAGCGCGGGCCGACGATTATCACGATCTCTCCCGCTGCCCGCGCCATTCCTATGTCGCCTTCTATCTCTGGCTGCGGGCGCAAGGGATCGACGCGCTGGTCCATGTCGGCGCGCATGGTACGCTGGAGTGGTTGCCCGGCAAGGCGGTGGCGCTGTCCGATGCCTGCTGGCCCGAGGCGCTGACGCGCGACTGGCCGGTCCTCTATCCCTTCATCGTCAACGATCCGGGCGAGGCGGCGCAGGCGAAGCGGCGACTGGGCGCGGTGACGATCGGGCACGTCCCCCCGACGCTGGGCCAAGCGGAGACAGGCGCGGGGCTGGGGCGATTGGAGGCGTTGCTCGACGAATATGCCAATGCCGACGGTCTCGATCCCGCGCGCCGCGACCGGCTGCGCGCCAGCATCGCCGAGGAGGCGGAGAGCGTCGGGCTGGGCGAGACTTTGGGGCTGGCCGGGGCGGAGGATCCGCTGGCCCGGATCGACGCCTTCGTCTGCGACGTCAAGGACAGCCAGTTCGGCGAGGGACTCCATATCTTCGGACGCGGCGAACAGGGCGCGGCCGAACGCGCCGGGCTGCTCGCCGGATTGAACGGAAAGCGTGTCGCGGCGGGGCCTTCGGGGTCGCCTTATCGTGGCCGCGCCGATGTGCTGCCGACCGGGCGTAACCTCTACGCCATCGACCCGCGCGCGGTGCCGAGCCGGGCGGCGCATCTTCAGGGAATCAAGCTCGCCGAAGAACTGATCCGCCGCCATATGCAGGACGAGGGCGATCACCTCCGTATGTTGATCGTCGATCTCTGGGGCTCGGCGACGATGCGGACCGCGGGCGAGGAGTTCGCCATGGCGCTGCACCTGATCGGGGTCGAGCCGGTTTGGGACCCCCGCTCCGAACGGGTGACGGGGTTCGAGGTGATGCCGCTGATGCGCTTCGACCGGCCGCGTGTGGACGTGACGCTGCGCGTGTCGGGGCTGTTCCGCGATGCCTTTCCCCATCTGGCGGCGCTGTTCGGACAGGCGGTGCGGGCGCTGGGGAAGCGGAACGAGGAGCCGGACTGGAATCCTTTCGTCGGGCAGGCGACCCCACGCGTCTATGGCCCCGCGCCGGGGCGTTACGGCATCGGGTTGGACCCCAATGCGGGCTATGACGAGGCGGCGCGGATCGACGCGGGACAGAGCTGGCTCGCCGCCTCGGCCACCGCGCTCGACGATGGCGACCGGCGCGATGCCGAGGGGGTCGCCGCGCGGGTGGCCGGGGCGCAGGCGTTCGTCCACCTCCACGACCTGCCCGAAAGCGACCTGCTGCTCGCCGCCGATTATGCCGCACATCAGGCGGGCTTCGCGGCGGCGCGCGCGGCGCTGGGGGAGGGGGCGGCCTCGCTATATCATCTCGACACGCGCGACCCCGCCAACCCCAAGGCGCGGACGCTGGCCGAGGAGATCTCCCGCACCGTCCATGCCCGCGCCGCCAACCCGCGCTGGGTAGCGGGCATGATGGCGCATGGCTTTCGCGGCGCGGCGGAGATCGCCGCGACGCTCGACCATCTCGGCAGTTTCGCGCATCTGGCGGACGCGGTGCCCGCCGCGCTGATCGACCTCTATTGGGACGCGACGCTGGCGCAGGATTCGGTGCGCGACTTCATGGCGCAGGCGAACCCGGCGGCGCTGGCGGCGATGGAGGCGCGGTTCGCAGCGCTTCACAAAGCGGGACTGTGGCGGACGCGGCGCAATTCGGTGCTGGCGATGCTGGACGGCGTGGCATGAGCGGGTTCGTCGTCAAGGGCTGGTGTCCCGATGCGTGGCGGCCGATGATGGCGGGGGACGGGCTGCTCGTGCGTGTCCGGCCGCCGCTGGGGCGGCTGACAGCCCCCCAAGTCGAGGGGCTGGGTCGGGCGGCGATCCGTCATGGCAATGGCCAGATCGACCTGACGTCACGCGCGAACCTGCAAATCCGGGGTGTCAGCGAGGAAGGCTGGCCCGCGCTGCTCACCGAATTACAGGCGCTGGGGCTGGTCGATCCCGATCCGATGCGGGAAGGGCGCGGGGTGATCCTCATCAACCCCGACTGGCGCGAAGGGGACGACACCCACGCCATCGCGACCGAACTGCGCGCGCGGCTGAGCGAATTGCCCGATCTGCCGGGCAAGGTCGGCTTCGTGGTCGATGCGGGACAGGCCCCGATGCTGTTCGATGCGCCGGGTGATTTTCGGATCGAGCGGGCCGCGACCGGCACGTTGCTGGTGCGCGCCGATGGGCGGAGTGCCGGTGTCGCCGTCTCGCGCGCAACCGCGGTCGATGCGCTGATCCGGCTGGCGCAGTGGTTCGTCGATAGCGATGGGCGCGACGCCCGGCGGATGGCGCGGCACAAGGCCGATCTGCCCGATTGGGCGAGCGGCGATGCCATGCCCGCCATGCCCGCGCCGCCGATGCGCCCCGGCGCGCATCCTATGGGGGCGGTCTATGGTCTGCCCTTTGGTCGCCTCGACGCTCAGGCGTTGGTGGACCGACGCGCCCCTATCCGCCTGACCCCGTGGCGGATGCTGCTGGCCGAGGGTGTCGCTCCGATACCGGCCGCCGGGATGGTGCTCGAAGACACCCCCATCCTCCATGTCGACGCCTGTGTCGGCGCTCCCGCCTGTCCGCAGGCCAGCGTCGAAACGCGCGAACTGGCCGCCCGGCTCGCGCCCCTGATCGACGGCCAACTGCACATATCGGGTTGCGCGAAGGGCTGCGCGCGGGCACGGGCGGCGGACTGGGTGCTGACCGGGCGGGAGGGGGCTTTCGATCTGGCCAGACACGCCCGTGCCGGGGCCGCGCCCCTTCACACCGGATTGACGCCCGAGCGGGCGGTCGCGCTTCTCGGAGCCTGTTGATGCCGTACACTTACGAAACCGATGGCGCGGCAATCTATCGCCAGTCCTTCGCCATCATCCGCGCCGAGGCGGACCTGACCCGCTTCGATGCGGAGGAAGAGCCGGTCGCGGTGCGCATGATCCATGCCGCCGGGCTGGTCGAACTGGCCCCGTCGATCCATTTCTCGCCCGGTTTCGCGGCGGCGGGGCGCCAGGCGCTGGCGGACGGAGCGGCGATCCTGTGCGATGCGCATATGGTCAGCGAGGGCGTGACCCGCGCCCGCCTGCCCGCCGACAATCCGGTGATCTGTACGCTGCGCGATCCCTCGGTTCCAGAACTGGCCAAGCGGATGGGCACGACCCGCTCCGCCGCCGCGCTGGAACTGTGGCGGCCGCATCTGGCGGGGGCCTTGGTGGCGATCGGCAATGCGCCGACCGCGCTCTTCCATCTGCTGACCATGCTGGAAGACCCCGACTGCCCGCGCCCGGCGGCGATCATCGGCTGTCCGGTCGGCTTTGTCGGCGCGATGGAGTCGAAGGATGCGCTGTGGGAAGCCCAGCCCGTCCCCTGCGCCATCGTGAAGGGGCGTCCCGGTGGCAGCGCGATCACGGTGGCCGCGATCAACGCGCTGGCGAGCCGCGCCGAATGACGGGGACCGTTCACGGCGTCGGCCTGGGGCCGGGCGCGGCGGACCTGATGAGCGTCCGCGCCGACCGACTGGTTCGGGGCGCTCGCCACGTCGCCTATTTCCGTAAAAGCGGGCGGCGGGGCCATGCGCGCACCATCGTCGAGGGCATGTTGCGCCCCGATGTGGTCGAATATCCGATGGACTATCCGGTCACGACCGAGATCGCCTTCACCGACCCGCGCTACAATGAATGCCTGTCGGCCTTTTATGCGACCTGCACCGCGCATATCCTGTCGCTGGTGCGGGGCGGGGAGGATGTGGTCGTGCTGTGCGAGGGCGACCCGTTCTTCTACGGCTCGTTCATGCACCTGCACAGCCGGTTGAAGGATCATGCCCCCGTCGCGGTGGTGCCGGGCATCACCGGCATGTCGGGGGCGTGGACGGCCAGCGGCGCGCCGATCACCTGGGGCGACGATGTGCTGACCGTCGCGATGGCGACGCTGCCTGAGGAAGAACTGACGCGGCGTATCGCCGAGACCGATGCGCTGGTGGTGATGAAGATCGGCCGCCACCTCCCCAAGCTGCGCCGCGCCATCGCGGCGGCGGGGCGGACCGATCAAGCGTGGCTGGTCGAACATGCCGCCCAGGCTGGCGAGCGGGTGCGCCGTCTGGTTGGGGTGGAGGATGCCCCCGCCCCCTATTTCTCGATCGCGCTGATCCATGGCCAGGGGCGGCGGCCATGAGCGGCTGGCTGATCGTCGCGGGGCTGGGGCCGGGGGCGGAGGCGATGGTGACGCCCGAGGTGTCGGCGGCGCTGGCCGAGGCCACGGACGTGGTCGGCTATATCCCCTATGTCGCGCGGGTGCCCGAGCGGCCGGGCCTGACCCGCCATGCCAGCGACAACCGGGTCGAGCGCGACCGGGCGCTCCACGCGCTGGAGATGGCGGAGGCGGGGGGCCGTGTGGTCGTCGTTTCCTCGGGCGATCCGGGGGTGTTCGCGATGGCGGCGGCGATCTTCGAGCGGGTGGAGGAGGACCCTGCGCGCTGGCATGATCTCGACATCCGGGTCCTGCCGGGCATCACCGCGATGCTGGCGGCGAGCGCGCGGGCGGGCGCGCCGCTGGGGCATGACTTCTGCGCGATCAACCTGTCGGACAACCTGAAGCCACAGGCGCTGATCGAGCGGCGGTTGAAGCTGGCGGCGGAGGCGGACTTCGCCATCGCGCTCTACAACCCCCGGTCCAAGGCGCGGCCCGATGCGCTGGATGCGGCCTTTGCCCTGTTGCGGGAGGTTTGTGGCGACGACCGCCCGGTGCTTTTCGCCCGCGCCGTCTCCACACCCGAGGAGCATCTGCGTATCGTGCCGTTGCCGGAAGCGCGCGGAGAGATGGCCGATATGCGCACCGTCGTCATCATCGGGTCTAGCCGTACGCGGATCGTGCCTCATGCTGGCCAGCCGATCCTCTACACCCCCCGGACGACGCCGTGATCCAGCCAGTCGAGTACAGCCGCGACGCTGTCCGCGTGCGGACGGGGCGGAATGAAGGGCCGGTCGATCATCACCACCGGCAGCCCGAGTTCGCGCGCCGCATCCAGCTTGGCCCGCGCGCCCGAGCCGCCCGCATTCTTGGCGACGATCGTCTGAATCCGGTGTTCCCGCAGCAGTGCCAGTTCGCCCGCCAGCGTGAAGGGACCGCGATCCACCACCAGATGATGGTTCGGCAAGGTCGGCTCGGCGGCATCGACGAAGCGCAACAGATAGAAATGCTGCGCCGCATGAACGAAATCGCCGATGGTCTGGCGACCGAGCGCCAGGAAGATGCGCGCGGGGTCGGTGCCGAGCGCGGCCACCGCTTCCGCCGTATCCGCCACACGGGTCCAGCGATCGCCGGGCCCATCCACCCATTCGGGACGGGTCAGGGCGAGCAGCTTCACGCTCGCCCGCTCCGCCGCCGCGATGGCATTGGCGCTGATCCGCGCGGCGAAGGGATGGGTCGCGTCGACCAGATGGGTCACGCCTTCGCGGGTCAGGTACTCCGCCAGCCCCTCGACGCCGCCGAACCCGCCGACACGCGTCGGGATCGCCTGCGCGCGGGGAGCCTCCGTGCGGCCCGCATAGCTCAGCACCGCCCGCTCGCCGCGCGCGGCCAGCGCGGTGGCCAGGGCGCTCGCCTCGGTCGTGCCGCCGAGCAGAAGGATATGGCGCATGGCTGACTCCGAACCCTGGCTGACGATTATCGGCATCGGCGAGGATGGCTGGGACGGCCTGATTGCCCCGGCGCGTGCCGCGATCCAGGCCGCCGATAGCGTGATGGGCGCCCCCCGTCACCTGTCGCTGCTGCCCCGGCAAGGCCGCGCCGAGCGGATCGTCTGGCCGGTGCCCTTTGCCGATGGCGTACCGATGCTTCTCGAACGGCGGGGGGAGCGGGTGGTGATGCTCGCTTCGGGCGATCCCTTCTGGTTCGGGGCGGGGTCGGTCGTGACCCGTCATCTGGAGCCGGGCGAGTGGGTCGCATACCCGGCACCCTCGACCCTGTCGCTGGCGGCGGCAAGGCTGGGCTGGCCGGTAGAGACGATCCGGAGCGTCGGGCTGCACGCCCGGCCGGTCGAGACGCTGCGTCCGCATCTGGCACCGGGGCGGCGGGTGCTGGCGCTGATGCGCGACGGGGCGTCGGTGACCGGGCTGGCGGCGTGGCTGGTCGAGCAGGGTTTCGGTGACAGCACGCTGACCGTATTGGAGGCGCTGGGCGGGCCGCGCGAGCGGGTCCGGCGGGCGGTGGCGAGCGCGCTCGACTGGACCGACATCGTGCATCCCGTGGCGGTCGCCATCGAGCCTGCGGGAGAGGGCTGCGTCCTCCCCCGTGCGAGCGGTCTGGAGGACAACTGGTTCGATCATGACGGACAGATCACCAAGCGCCCGGTCCGCGCGCTGGCGCTGTCGGCGCTGGCCCCGCGACCGGGCGAGTTGCTGTGGGACATTGGCACCGGATCGGGATCGGTCGCCATCGAATGGCTGCTGAGCGACCCCACCACCCGCGCGGTCGGCTTCGAGCGTGATCCCGCCCGGCTTGCCCGCGCCGCCGCCAATGCCGCGCGGCTGGGCGTGGAGCGGCTGGAACTGGTCGAGGGCGATGCGGTCACGAGCCTCGCCGACCGTCCGCATCCGGATGCGGTGTTCGTCGGTGGTGGCCTGTCGCCGCAGCTCGTGGACGCGCTGCGCACCCTGCCGCATTGCCGTCTGGTCGCGCACGGTGTGACGCTGGAGACCGAGGCGCTGCTGGCCCAGTGCCATTCGCGTTTCGGCGGCGAGTTGCTGCGCATCGAACTGGCGCGGGCTCGGCCGCTGGGCACCAAGCGCGGGTGGAAGGCGAGCTATCCCATCGTGCAATGGCGGGTCGCATGGTGATCGCCGGGTTCGGATGCCGCGCGGATGCAACGGTGGCGTCGTTCCGCAGCGCGCTGGCGGCGACGGGCGTTCGGCCCGATGGCCTTGCCGTGCCGGAGGACCGCGCCGCGCTGATCGCCGGTTTCGCCGAAGGGGAGGGGTTGTCCGTCACCGCCATAACCGCTGACCAGTTGAGCGGTATCGACACACCCACCCAATCCGACCTTAGCCTGACCCATCGCGGCGTCGGCAGCGTCGCCGAAGCCGTCGCGCTCGCCGCCGCCGGGCCGGGCGCGCGGATCATCGTGGCTCGCGTAATTTCCTCCGACTGCATGGCGACCTGCGCCATTGCTCAGGGACTTAGAGTATGACCGTCCATTTCATCGGCGCCGGACCCGGTGCCCCCGACCTGCTGACCCTGCGGGGGCGCGACCTGATCGCGGCCTGCCCGGTTTGCCTCTATGCCGGATCGCTGGTGCCGGAAGCGGTGCTCGCCCATTGCCCGCCGGGTGCCAGGATCGTGAACACCGCGCCGATGACGCTCGACGAGATCATGGCGGAAATTTCGGACGCCCATGCCAAGGGGCAGGATGTTGCCCGGCTCCATTCTGGCGATCTGTCGGTCTGGTCGGCGATGGGCGAGCAGGTGCGGCGCCTGCGTGAACTGGGCATCCCCGTCTCGGTGACGCCGGGCGTGCCGTCCTTCGCGGCGGCGGCGGCGGTGCTGGAAAGCGAGCTGACCCTGCCCGGCATCGCCCAGTCGGTGGTCCTGACCCGTACCCCCGGTCGCGCCAGCGCCATGCCGGAGGGGGAGTCGCTCAGCGCCTTCGCCGCGACGGGGGCGACGCTGGCCATCCATTTGTCGATCCACAATCTGGCCAGGGTGGTCGCCGACCTGACCCCGCATTATGGCGCGGACTGCCCGGTCGCGATCGTCTGGCGCGCGAGTTGGCCCGAGCAGCGGATCGTCCGGGCGACGCTTGCCACCATCGAGCAGGCCGCCGCCGACGGGCCGGAGCGGACCGCGCTGATCCTGGTCGGGCGCGTCCTCGACCAGAGCGATTTCGCCGAAAGCCGCTTGTACGCCGAGGGCTATGACCGTCGCTATCGTCCGGGGAACAGCGTCGAATGACCCCAGGGTTGATGATCGCCGCGCCCGCTTCGGGCACGGGCAAGACGACGGTGATGCTGGGCCTGCTCCGCGCGTTCCGCGATGCGGGCGTGGCGGTGCAGCCGTTCAAGAGCGGCCCCGACTATATCGACCCCGCCTTCCACCGCGCGGCCTGCGAGCGGTCGTCGTTCAACCTCGACGGCTGGGCGATGCCTGCCGCATTGCTCGACACGCTGGGGCAGCGCGGGGCGGATGCGGAACTGGTGCTGGCCGAAGGCTCGATGGGGCTGTTCGACGGCGTGGCGAAGCCGGGCGCGACCGGCATGGGGAGCAGCGCGGAAACCGCCAAACGCATGGGCTGGCCCGTGGTGCTGGTGATCGACGTATCGGGTCAGGCGCAATCGGCGGCGGCGACCGCGCTCGGTTTCGCGCGCTACGACCCCGAATTGCGGGTGGCGGGGGTGATCCTGAACCGCGTCGCGAGCCCGCGTCACGAGCGGCTGGCGAAACTGGGGTTCGAGGAGATCGGCCTGCCGGTCTTTGGCGCGCTGCCCCGGCGTGGCGATCTGGTGCTGCCCGAACGGCATCTGGGGCTGGTGCAGGCGGTCGAGCATCCCGAACTCGACCGGCTGATCGGCGACTATGCCGCTTTCCTGGCGGCGCATGTCGATCTGGAGGCGGTGCGTGCGGCGGCCTATGCCAAGCCCGCCGTCAGCACGCCCGGCACGCTCCCGCCGCCGCCCGCGCAGCGAATCGCGCTGGCGCAGGATGCGGCCTTTTCTTTCGTCTATCCGCATATGCTCGAGGGCTGGCGGAGCGCGGGAGCGGAAATCCTGCCCTTCTCGCCACTCGCGGACGAAGCGCCGGATGCCTCGGCCGATCTGGTCTGGCTGCCCGGTGGTTATCCCGAACTCCATGCCGGTCGACTGGCGGCGGCGGAGACGTTTCGCGCGGGGCTCGCCGCCCATGCCGCGACGAAACCGATCCATGGCGAGTGCGGCGGGTACATGGCGCTGGGCGAGGCGCTGGTCGATGCGGAGGGCGTCAGCCACCGCATGGCGGGGCTGCTCGGTCTCGTCACCAGCTATGCCAGGCGGAAAATGCACCTCGGCTATCGCCGCGCGACGTTGCTGGGCGAGGTGGCGGGGATGCCCGAGGGTGCGGTGCTGGGCGGACATGAGTTTCACTACTCGACCGTCCTCGAACAGCCCGATGCGCCGCTGGCCCATGTCGTCGATGCGCAGGGCGACGCCGTGGCCGAGACGGGGTCGCGGCGCGGGCGGGTGACGGGCACCTTCTTCCATCTGGTGGCGCGCTGGTGGTGAGGGGGTTCGTATCCCTTGTCGGCGCGGGGCCGGGCGATCCCGAACTGCTGACGCTGAAGGCCGTGCGCTGTCTGGGCGAGGCCGATGTCGTCCTATTCGACGACCTCGCCGCCGGACCGATGCTCGCCCATGCCCGCGCCGATGCCGAACTGATCGCGGTCGGCAAGCGGGCGGGCCGCGCCTCGCCCAAACAGGGAGAGATCGACCGGCTGCTGGTCGATCATGCGCTGGCGGGCAAGCGGGTGGTGCGGTTGAAGTCGGGCGATCCCGGCATTTTCGGGCGGCTGGAGGAGGAGATCGCGGCGCTGAAGGCGGCGGGCATTGCCTATGAGATCGTCCCCGGCGTCAGCGCGGCGAGTGCGGCGGCGGCGGCGGCGGGCATCCCGCTGACCCGGCGTAACGCGGCGCGGCGGGTGCAGTTCGTGACCGGCCACGACGTCACCGGCGCGCTGCCCGTCGACCGCAACATGGCGGCGCTGGCGGATGCGGGCGCGACGACCGTGGTGTTCATGCCCAAGCGGACCTTCCCCGCGCTGGCGGAGGCGTTGGTCGCCCACGGCCTGCCGCCGGAGACGCCCGCCCTCATGGCGGAGCATGTCGGTTGTCCCGACCAGCGGCTGACCCGTTCGACCGTCGGCGACCTCGCGGCGCAACTGTCGGAGGGTGTGTCGGACAAGGCGGCGCTGATCCTCTATGGCCCGTTGATGGAGGACCTGTGATCCATCTCGACCTGATCGGCATAGGCACGGGCAATCCCGATCACCTGACCCGCGCCGCCGAAGCCGCGATGCGCGCCGCCGACCTGATCCTGTTGCCGCGTAAAGAGGACAAGGCCGAACTGATCGACCTGCGCCGCGACATTTGTGCACAGGTGCTGACGGGCGCGACGACGCAAGTCGTGGAGTTCGACCTGCCGGTGCGAGCGGGGGAGGGCGACTATCTCGACAATGTCGAGCGCTGGCATGACGCGATCGCCGAATGCTGGGCGGCGGAGATCGCGCGGGCGTTGCCGCAAGGCGGGCGGGTGGCGTTGCTCGTCTGGGGCGATCCGTCGCTCTACGACAGCACGATCCGTATCGCCCGGCGGCTGATCGCGGTGGAGCGGGTGACGGTGGTGCCGGGGATCACCAGCCTGCAATTGCTGTGCGCGGCCCATGCCATCCCGTTCAACGCGGTGGGCGCGCCGGTGATGGTGACGACCGGGCGGCGGCTCCGCGAGGGCGGTTGGCCCGAGGGGGCGGACAGCGTGGCGGTGATGCTCGACGGCGGATGCGCGTTCACGACGCTGGATCGGCCGGATGCGTTCATCTGGTGGGGGGCGTATCTGGGCATGGCGCAGCAGGCGGTCGAGGCCGGTCGGCTGGCGGACGTGGCGGAGCGGATCGTCGCGCGGCGGGCCGAGTTACGCCGCGAACACGGGTGGATCATGGACGTGTACCTGCTCCGGCGTGGTGGGGATTTGGTGGGAGAGTGGGGGTGATGGAGCCGCTCGCTTCGCTTCTAGCCGCTCCCCTCCCGCAGGCGGGAGGGGGTGGGGGAGGGCCCTGCGCCAAGCCGTCTCGCCCGTGGCCTAGCCCCCACCCCAAAC
>NZ_JAXCMJ010000022.1:0-53006 GCF_038084995.1 Sphingomonas sp. 2378 | reverse complement strand
GGATCGGTGCCGGGCAGGGGGGGGGCGGGGATCGTTTCCTCGCCACGCGCCGCGCGGGCGGCGCGCTGGATCGCCTCGACCAGCCGGGGATAGATGCCGCAGCGGCAGATATTGGTGATACTCGAGCGGATCACCTCTTCCGAGGGGTCGGGGTTGCGGTGGATCAGCGTGGCGGCGGCCATCACCATGCCGGGGATGCAATAGCCGCACTGGCCGACATTGGCCGCCAGGAACGCCTGCTGGACGGGATGCGATCGATCGCGCGACAGCCCCTCGATGGTGGTGACGACGCTGCCCTCGATCCGCCCGATCGGGACCTGGCAACTGCGCACCGCCCGGCCATCGACATCGACCGTGCATGCGCCGCAATCGCCGGTGCCACAGCCATATTTGGTGCCCGTCAGATTGGACGCATCGCGCAACGCCCACAGCAAGGGCGTGTCGGGCGGCAGGCGATAGCGGACGGGCTGGTTGTTGACGGTCAGGCTGGTCATCGCGGGCGCGGGTTTAGCGGATAGCGCGGCGGACGGCTACCGACCCAGCATCGGCGCGGCGCGGTCGAGCGACAGGTCGGCGTCGGAGAAGCGGATCGGTGTGCGCACACCGGGGACGGTCGATCCGTCCGGCCGCTCGGGCCGGATGGCGAGACCGCGTGCGAGGACTTGCGGATCGGCAAAGGCCTGTTCCACCGTATTGATCGGCCCCGCCGGGACGCCCGCCGCCTCTAGCGCGGCGAGCAGATCGTCACGCCGCCAGCGCGCGGTCGCGGCTTCGATGATCGGCGTCAGCGCGGCGCGGTGCTCGCAACGCAGCGCGTTGGTGGCGAAGCGCGGATCGTCCCCGTCGATCCCGACGATCGCAGCGAAGCGCCGGAATTGCGCATCATTGCCGACCGCCAGGATGAACCAGCCGTCGCTCGCGGGAAAGGCGGCATAGGGCACGATATTGGGATGCGCGTTGCCCAGCCGGGTCGGCGTCACCCCGGAGGCGAGATAGTTCATCGCCTGGTTCGCGAGCACCCCGGTCATCGTGTCGAGCAGCGCCATGTCGATCCGCTGCCCCCGCCCGGTCCGCTCACGCATGTGGAGCGCGGCCTGGATCGCGATGACTGCGTAGAGCCCGGTCATGATGTCGGCGAGCGCGACGCCGATCTTCTGCGGCGCGCCCGTCGACTCGCCGGTCAGGTCCATGATGCCGCTCATCCCCTGGACGATGAAGTCGTATCCCGCCCGTGCCGCATAGGGACCGTCCTGGCCGAAGCCGGTGATCGAGCAATAGACGAGGCGCGGGTTGATCGCCGACAGGCCGTCGTAATCAAGGCCGTAGCGGGCGAGGCCGCCCAGCTTGAAATTCTCGATCACCACATCGGCATCGGCGGCCAGGGCGCGGACCGTCGCCTGCCCCTCGGGGGTGGCGAAGTTCGCGACGATGGAGGTCTTGCCGCGATTGGCCGCGTGGAAATAGGCGGCGTCGCGGCTGCCATCCGGATTGTCGATGAAGGGCGGGCCCCAGCGGCGGGTGTCGTCGCCTTCCGGGCTTTCGACCTTGACGACCTCCGCGCCGAGATCGGCCAGCACCTGCCCGGCCCAGGGACCGGCGAGGATGCGGGCGAGTTCGACGACCTTCAGGCCGGTAAGGGGGGCGGGCTTTACCACTTCAATCCTCCCCAAGCTTGCTTGGGGAGGGGGACCATCCGAAGGATGGTGGAGGGGCGGGACGGACCGGCCATGCCCCTCCACCACGGCCTTCGGCCGCGGTCCCCCTCCCCATCGGAGATGGGGAGGAATTGGGTCTGCATCAAAATGCCGCGATCCCGGTGATGGCGCGGCCCAGGATCAGTGCGTGGACGTCGTGCGCGCCTTCATAGGTATTGACCGTCTCCAGGTTCATCAGGTGACGCATCACCTGATATTCCCCCGAAATACCGTTGCCGCCATGCATGTCGCGCGACACCCGCGCGATATCCAGCGCCTTGCCGACATTGTTGCGCTTGACGATCGAGATCATCTCGGGCGCGAACCGGCCCTCGTCCATCAGCCGCCCGACGCGGAGCGAAGCCAGGAGGCCCAGCGCGATCTCGGTTTCCATATCGGCCAGCTTCTTCTGGAACAGCTGCGTCGCCGCCAGCGGCCGCCCGAACTGCTTGCGGTCCAGGCCATATTGGCGAGCGGCATGGAAACAGAATTCCGCCGCCCCCATCGCGCCCCAACTGATGCCGTAACGCGCACGGTTGAGACAGCCGAACGGACCCTTCAACCCCTCGACATGGGGCAGCAGCGCCTCCTCGCCCACCGCCACCTCGTCCATCATCACCATGCCGGTGATAGAGGCGCGTAAGGAAAGCTTGTTCTCGATCTTGGGCGCGGAGAGCCCCTTCATGCCCTTTTCCAGCACGAAGCCCCGGATCGCGCCGCCATGCGCGTCGGACTTGGCCCAGATCACGAAGACATCGGCGATGGGCGAGTTGGAAATCCAGGTCTTGGCCCCCAACAGGACATAACCGCCCTCGACCTTCTTCGCGGTCGTGCGCATCCCGCCAGGGTCGGAGCCCGCATCGGGTTCGGTCAGCCCGAAACAGCCGATCCACTCGCCGCTCGCCAGCCTGGGCAGATAGCGGCTCTTCTGCGCGTCCGAGCCGTAAGCGTGGATCGGATACATCACCAGGCTGGACTGCACGCTCATCATCGAGCGATAGCCGCTGTCGATCCGCTCCACCTCGCGCGCGATCAGGCCGTAAGCGACATAGGATGCGCCGACCCCGCCATATTCCTCCGGGATGGTCGGCCCCAACAGCCCCAGTTCGCCCATCTCGCGGAAGATTTCGGGATCGGTATGTTCGTTGGCGAAGGCGTCGATAATGCGCGGGGCCAGCCGATCGTCGGCATAGGCGCGCGCGGTGTCGCGGATCATCCGCTCGTCATCGGTCAGCTGGTCGTCGAGCAGAAACGGGTCCGCCCAGTCGAACTTGCCCATTCGGGACATCGGTATCTCTCCTTATGTCCCGCTTCTCCCGAAGCCCGGGGGCTTTGTCCACCCCCGGCATGGGGTCAGGAGAGGGGTTTGCCGGGCGGCGGTGCGGTGGGACCGGTCGAGGGGTTGGCGTCCAGAAACGCGTCAACCGCCCCCAACAAAGTCGACCACCATTCGACCGTATCGGTGAAATTCACGCGCGTGACACCGCCGATCGTCGTCAGGTCATGGGTTATCCGCAGGTCGCCGTCCTTGGTCAGCGCCATCTGCGCGAAGCGCTTCTCGCTGTTCCATTTGTTGACGAAGGCCAGGTCGCGCGGCTTGGACGGGGTCAGCCGCATCGAGAATTGCAGCGAGGCGCATTCCTTATGCGCTTCGCAGTCGTAGAACAGGATGTTGAACTTGTATCCCGCCGCCGAGCTGACGATCATCGGATCGCCCTCGTTATCGGTGTCGACCAGCCCCTGATAGCCCGCGCGGATCATCGCGCCGCCCACCGTCTCGGGCGCGCTGGCGCAGATCAGGTCCTTGGGGCAGGGGGCGCTATCCTTGGCCGAGGCCTCGCCTGCGCATCCCGCCAGCAACGCCGCCGCCGTCCATTGCCACCATGCCATCGTCATTCCCCTGTCGAAACATGGGGTGAATCTAGCATCGATCACTTGTTGCGCAAGCGGATCGATGTCGCCCCGGCCGGAACCGGGGCGACACGCTATGGCGTCAGAGCCTGAAGCTGAGCGTCGCGCGCAGGTCGCGACCGGCGAGCGGTGCGAAATCCTTCAGCACGCTGGCATGGCGGCGCGCATCCACGTCGAAGATGTTGTTCGCTGACAGGGTCAGCGTGGTCGGATTGGCCGCGCCCCAGGGCTTCAACTGGACCGAAGCGTTGACCAGCGTGAAGCCGTCGGTCGGCGTCTCCAGTCCCAGTACGCGGGTCTGCTTGAAGCTGCGCTCCACCTCGACGCGGGCGTTGACGCTGTCCGACTGGGCCTCCAGTCCGCCGAGCAGGCGCAGCGGCGGGATGCGCGGGGCGGGGCCGGTGCCGATGATCTGGGCATGTACATAATCGCCCAGCAGGTCGGCGTTGATCGCATATCGGCCGACCGTGGCGAGGCGCAGCGAGCCCTCCGCCTCGATCCCGTAATAGCGCGCATCGGCCTGGGCATATTGGAAGCAGGGCAGGTCGACCTCGCGGCCCGAAGGCGCGGCGGCGGCTTCGCACGGCCCCTGCGTCACCAGCGCGTCGTAGATGTAGTTGGAGAAGCGGTTGTAATAGGCCGAGGCGTCGAAGCTATAGCCCTCGCCATGACCGTGGACGGTCGCCTCGATACCCCAGCTCGCTTCCTTCTTGAAGTTGGGATTGCCCAGTTCATAGGCTTCGGTCCCGGCATGGGGGCCGTTGGCGAACAGTTCCTCGGCGGAGGGCGCGCGTTCGGTGCGCGACAGGTTCAGGCCCGCGCGCCAGTCGGGCGCGAAGCCGTAGCTGGCCCCGATCGATCCCGAAAAGGCGTCGAAGCTGCGCTGGCCCCGGAAGAAGCGGTCGTCGCTGACGGCGGTGCGGGCGGTCAGCGTGGTGTGCTCGAAGCGGCCACCCGCCTCCATCTTGAACGCACCGCGATCCAGTTGTTGCAGGGTGAACAGGCCGACCTGGGCGGTGTTGTTGCGCGGCAGGAACGCCTCTTCGCCGCGCACGTCGAAGTCGCGGTTGAGGAACTGGACGCCCGACGCGCCCTGCCAGCCGCCACGCTTGGACTGGATCAACTCCAGGCGGCTCTCGATGCCCTTATTGTAGAAGGCGGTGCCGACGCCGCCATCCTCCTCAAGCTCGAAGTGGCGATATTGTGCTGCGCCCGCGCGCAGGCGGATGCGGTCGAGGAAGCCGCCGGTCTGGATCTCGCCGCGCAGGTCGAGACGGTTCTGGACCAGGCTGAGGCGGGGGGCTTCCGGCTCTTCGCCGCCGGGGGTCAGGTTATAGCGGACCGGCACGCCGTACAGGCTGTCGTAATGGCTATAGGCGATGCCCAGCGATCCGGTGTCGGTGATCAGCGCACCGCCGACGCCCGCCGTCCAGGTTTCGCTGGCGGTGTTGGGCAGGCGACCGCGCAGATTGGCGACACCCGCGAAGTCGAGCGGATCGTTCGGCGCCTGCCGTGCCGCCGCCTGTGCCTCCGCACGGGCGCCCCGGGACAGGACATAGCCGCCGATCTTCAGATCGTCGGTCTTCAGACACGAGCCATCGGCGTGGACGACGAACTGCTTGCCCACCGCGACATCGGTCGCCCCGGCGACCGAGCGTTCATTGGCCGCCGAGCCATAGGAGGCGATGCCCGACAGGCGATAGCCCTGCTCAGGCACCGAGCGCGGGATGCGGGTGTCGATGACATTGACCACGCCGCCCACCGCCGACGAACCGAACAGCAGGGCGGAGGGGCCGCGCAGCACCTCGACCCGTTCGGCGAGCAGCGGGTTGATGACCACGGCATGATCGACGCTGGTGTTCGACACGTCGACCGAGCCGATGCCGTCGGTCAGGACGCGGATGCGCTCGCCCTGGAAACCGCGCAGCACGGGGCGCGAGGCGTTGGGGCCGAACGAGGTGGCCGACACGCCCGGCTGGCGCGCCAGCGTCTCGCCGATGGTCGGGCGGATCGAGCGCTGCAATTCGTCGCCGGTCACGATCGAGGTGCCCGACAGCACATCGGTTTCCGACTGCTGCACCGGCGCGGTCACCACGATCTCGCGACCGCGATTGGTCGAGGACGGCGCGCTCTGGCCAGCGGCGGGGGCGGCGAGCAGGCTGGCGAGCGCGGTGGCCGACAGGCCGGACAGCAGAACGGGCTTGAACAAGACAGGGCTCCGATAAGTGAAGCCCCGCCGACTACAGTAGTGTTACAACATATCAAGGGAAAAGTGACATGAGGCTGACCCTTATGTCATCCATTGGCCGCATCCAGGCAGAGCAGGACGCGCAGGCTCCATCCGCCATCGATCCGCTCCGCCGCGATGTCCGCGACCAGATCGCGGCCCAGGGGAATGTCGATCTCGGGCAATGCGTCGAGCCAGGCCGACAGGGCCGCACCCGGCGCGGCGGCCATGGCCAGCGTGATGACCGACCCGCTGAACGTGACCGAGGACCAGGGCTCGACCGTCGATACGGTCAACAGGATGGGGCACCCCGCGCGTCCGGCATGGGCCATCAGCGCACGGGCCAGCCGTTCGCCGCGATCGGTCGGGCGGCGCAAATGGGTGTGGGATCGAACGGAGCCGGCGATGCGATCGTCCAAGGGGGCGGGGGCGCTCATGCGGTCTTCCCCGCGATGAAGCGGGTGACGCGCTCGATCATGCTCGGCCCCGGCTCGCGGCCCTTGCGCAGGTCGCTGACCAGCCGGGGGTCGTTGACCGCCAGCCGCCCGAACTTGGTCTCCGGCATCTGACTGTCCTTCAGATAGCGTTCGATCACTCCCAACAATTCCATGGACATTCTCCCAAAGTCCGATTCTCGAATGATGTTCATGATCTGTTCTTATTTCCAACTTGTCTAGGAAAAATCCTATGACTATATGCGATGGCATGTCGGAGACGGAAATCAGGGCGGTCCTGCAGGAGCTTGCGGCGAAGGCCGGGGTCAGCCTCGCGGCGCTGTCGCGCATGCTGGGCCGGAACGACGCCTATCTTCAGCAATTTGTGCAGCGGGGAACGCCGCGCGTCCTGGCCGAAGGGGATCGGCGACAACTCGCCGAGTTCCTCGGCGTGCCCGAAACCCGGCTGGGCGCATCGGTGGCGGCGGGGCCGATGCTGGTCAGGCGGCTGGCGGTCGCGGCGTCGGCGGGGCCGGGGGCGACGGTCGATGACGAGGTGATGATCGGCGTCGAGGCGATCGACCGCCAGCTTGCCCGACGACTGGGCCTCAGCGACGGCGCGGCCTCGGTCATTCGGGTACGGGGTGATTCGATGGCGCCGGGGTTGATGGACGGCGATCATCTGGTGGTGGACCAGAATGACACCCGCCCGACCGCGCGGGGCGGGCTCTATATCATCCGGATCGGCGACGCACTGATGGTGAAGCGCGTTCGGGCGGGCAGCGGGGGGCTGGTCGCGACCAGCGACAACCCCGCCGCGCCGCCGGTGCCGACCGGGCCGATCGCGGTGATCGGGCGTGTCGTCTGGCAGATGCGGTTGCCCAATTGATCCTTCCCTCTCGCCTGGACAGGGGGGAGAGGGAAGGAGCCAGCGGCAGACGCTATCGCCCTAACGCTGGCGCCACCAAAGCAGCAGCGCCACGACAATTCCCAGCGCCAGCCCGATCAGAACGCCCATCGTCACCTGACCCGTCGCGAGTCCCGCGACGATGCCGCCGACCACGCCGAGCGCGATGAAGAAGCCGCCCGCCGGAGTGGAGGCGCGCGGAGGTCGGGGGGGCTGCGGATCGGTCATGCGCCATGTCCTGCCATGCCCGGCGCGGCGAAACCAGCCGCCCTGTCCCGCCCTGGGCTAAGCTGCCGCACCGTTAACCATCTCGGGGGGTGGCAAAATTCATGACCTCTGCCTAGGGGAACGGTCTTTCGGAATTGGGCTCAGGAGTATTCATGCGCGATCACGGTGGCGAATTCCATGTCGCTCCCTTCGTTACCGGGACCGATGTCGAGATGGCCGCCGAACTGATCGAGACCTTCGGCGAGTCGGCATGCGGTGAAGCCGCGGCCCGCGCCGGACGTAGTCGCGACATGGGCAACCACATCCATTTCTGCCGCTGGCGTCAGATCGAGCGGTTGATCGGTCTGCTCTCCACCGAAAAGGCGTTCGGGACGGTTCACTGATCGCCCCGCGTCCGCTGACTGGCTGACTTGGGTCATCGCGGTGAACGGCATGGCAAATCTGTTCGATCGATGGCGCTTTGGGGTGTCGCAATCGCGTGCGCGCGGCTAGGGATCGGGCATGATGGTCCGCCTGGGGCGGCCGCGCCGCTCGGTCGCCATCCTCGTCTTTGCAATGGGTTTCGGCGGCACGGGCTGGGCCGGGCGTGCGATCGCGCAGACGGCGGCGACTCCATCCGCGCAGACCCAGCCGCCGATAAGCGCCGCGCCCGCGACCGACGCCGACGATCCGACGATGCTCGATCCCAGCGCGCCACTGGCCCCGCTGCCCGAGATCGGCGTGGCCTGGCCCGATCTGGCGCAGGCGCCGGGCGATCCGGCGGGCGCGATGGCCGCGACCGTCGATGCCGCCGCCGAGCGTCGCTATCGCTGGCGGGTCGAGGGGATCGACGGCACGGGCGCGTTACTCCGCCAGCGTTTCGACCAGCTTTCGTCGCTCGACGCCAATGACGGCGAGCCCGCCAATGCCGCGCAGCTCGACCGCCGCGCGCGGGAGGATGCGGCGCTGTTGACCACCCTGTTGCGCGGCGCGGGCTATTATGACGCGCAGGTCTCCACCCGGATCGAGCCGGGGGACGAGCCGACCGTGGTGCTTTCGGCGGTGCCGGGCAATCTCTACCGCTTCGCCGACGTCACGCTGGCCGGGGTGCGGGCGGCGGGGGACAAGACCGCGCCGCTGGAAAGGGCGTTCGGGATCAAGCCGGGCGATCCGGTGGACGCCGACACCATCGTCGCGGGTGAGGCATCGCTGAAGGCGGCGGTGGGCGAGGCGGGTTTCCCCTTCGCCAAGCTGGGCGAGCCGCAGATCGTCGTCGACCGCGCGACGCGGACCGCGACGCTGGACCTGTCGGTCGATCCGGGTTCGGCCAGGCGCTATGGCCGGATCGTCATGGCGAACGACCGGCTGTTCGACGCCGAGCATGTTCAGGACATCGCCCGGTTCAAGCCCGGCCAGCCCTATGATTCCGCCGGGCTGGACGATCTTCGCCGCGCGCTGGTGCAGACGGGGCTCGTCTCCTCGGTCGACGTCAAGCCGGTGCCGGGTGCCACGCCGGAGACGGTGGATATCGCCGTCGCGCTGGAGCCCGCGCCGCCGCACACCATTGCGGGGGAACTGGGTTACGGCACCGGCGAAGGCGCGCGGGCGGCGGTCACCTGGACCGATCGCAACCTGTTCCCGCCCGAAGGTGCGCTGACCCTGCGCAGCGTGCTGGGCACCCGTGAGCAATTGGGCGCGGTCGTCTTCCGCCGCAACAATTTCAACGGTCGCGACCGGGTGCTGACCGCGCAATTCTCCGCCGCGCATATCCTGCGCGACGCCTATGAGGCCAAGACGCTGTCGCTGTCGGGCAGTCTGGAGCGGCAGACCAACATCTTCTTCCAGAAGACCTGGACCTGGTCGCTGGGGGCGGAACTGCTGACCTCGGACGAACGCGACGTGATCGAGTCGACCGGCGAGCCGCGTCGGCGGACCTTCTTCATCGGCGCGCTGCCGACCAGCCTGAATTACGATGGGTCGGACGATCTGCTCAACCCGACGCGCGGCTTTCGCCTGGGCGGGCGGTTGAGCCCGGAATTGTCGTTGCAGGGCAGCGCCTTCGGCTATGCGCGAACGCAGATCGACGCCAGCCTCTATCATCCTTTCGGGGAGCGGGTAGTGCTGGCGGCGCGGACGCGGCTGGGCACCATCGTGGGTGCGCCGCGCGACCAGATCGCGCCGTCGCGGCGTTTCTATGCGGGCGGGGGTGCTTCGGTGCGCGGCTATGGGTTCCAGGCGATCGGGCCGCGCGACGCCAACAACGATCCGATCGGCGGGCGCAGCCTTGCGGAATTCTCGATCGAGGCGCGGGTGCGGACCTTCGGCAATTTCGGGGTGGTGCCCTTTCTGGACGCGGGCAATATCTCGACCTCGCCGCTGCCGCGCCTGACCGGGCTGCGGTTCGGCACGGGGCTGGGCGTGCGCTATTATTCCAATTTCGGGCCGATCCGCCTCGATGTCGGCACCCCGCTCAATCCCCAGCGCGGGGATAGCCGGGTCGCGGTCTATGTCTCGCTGGGACAGGCCTTTTGACCGAGGAGGTTCAGCTTCCCCCATCCCCTGCGCCGCGTCGGGGGATAGGCTGGTGGCGGGTGCTGGGCGGCCTGCTCGCGGCGCTGGTGGCGATCGTCGTCGCGGCGCTGCTGATCGTCGATACGTCGATCGGGCATCGCTGGGTCGCCGACCGGATCGGGACCATCCGTACCGAGACGGGCTTGCGCTTCTCGGTCGGGCGGATCGACGGTTCGGTCTATTCGGACATGCGGCTGGTCGATCTGCGCGTCTATGACCTGGACGGCCTGCTGGTGCAGGTGCCGTCGGCGCGGCTGGACTGGCGGCCCTGGAATTGGGCGCGGGGCACGCTGGCCATCCGGCGGGTCGAGGCGCCGCTGGCGACGCTCTATCATGTACCGCATACCCGGCGGACGGGGCGGCAGGGGCCGATCCTGCCCGATTTCGATATCCGCATCGACCGGTTGCACCTCCAGCGGCTGATCCTCGCCAGGCCGGTGCTCGGCCGCGCGCGCGTCGCGCGGGTCGAGGGGCAGGCGGATATCCGCGACGGGCGCGCGCAGGTGACGCTGAACGCGGGCGTCGCGGGCAGCGACGATCTCCGCCTGAAATTGGACGCGCAGCCCGACCGGGACCGTTTCGATCTGGCGGTCGAGGCGCGGGGATTGCGCGACGGCGTGCTGGCGAAGATGGCGGGCGTCCGCGCGCCCGTGTCGCTCTCCGTGGCAGGCGCGGGGCGTTGGTCGCATTGGGCTGGTCGTGCGCTCGGACGTATCGGCGCGGCGAGCGCGGTCGACCTGTCGCTGTCGGCGCAATCGGGACGCTATGCCCTGTCGGGGACGATCGCGCCCTCGCTGGTCCTGCATGGCCGGTTGCAGCGGATGACCAGCCCCCGCATCATCGTCGCGGGGCAGGGCGATTTCGCCGGGCGGCGGCTGAACGGTGCGCTGGTACTGCGCTCCCCGGCCTTGCGTGTGCGGGCGCGGGGGCTGGTCGATCTGGGCGCGAGCCGTTTCGAGGGTCTGCGCGTCGATGCCCGGTTGCTCCGGCCCGAGGCGCTGTTCGGCAATATGAGCGGACAGGCGATCGCACTGACCCTGCGGCTGGACGGCGCGTTCGATCGCGCGGCGTTCGATTATCGCCTGACCGCAACCCGCTTCGCCTTCGATCGGACCGGCTTCGAGCAGGCATTGGCGGCGGGCAAGGGGCGGCTGGCGGGCGGCTGGCCGCTGACCCTGCCGGTGCGCTTCACGGCGCAGCGGGTGACGGGCGTCGGCGAGGCGGCGGGGGGCATCCTCCATCGCCTGTCGGTGGCGGGCGATCTGCGTATCACCAGTCGAGAGATTGCGGGGCAGGGCCTCGCGCTGCGGTCCGACAAGCTGGCGGGGCGGTTGAACCTGCGGATCGACCTGACCAATGGGCGCTACGATGTCGGGCTGGACGGGGCGTTGCAGCGTTACCTGATCCCCGGCCTCGGCATCGTCGATGTCCGCTCGCGGCTCAGCGCGGTGCCCGGGGCGAATGGGCATGGCACGCGCGTCGTCGGGCGGGGCGAGGCGCAGGTCCGGCGGCTCGACAATGACTTCCTCCGTTCGCTGGCCGGGGGATTGCCGCACCTGACCACCGATCTGGAGCGTGGGGCGGACGGCGTCTTCCACTTCCATCGCCTGGTCCTGACCGGGCCGAGCATCCGCCTGACCGGGGAGGCCATCCGGCGGACCGATGGCACGTTCCGCTTCGTCGGCGGCGGGCAGCAGAAGAGCTATGGCCCGGTGCAGATGGTGCTGGACGGACAGATCGACCGACCGACGCTCGATCTGGTTCTCGCCTCGCCCAACGCGGCACTCGGCCTGCGCGACGTGAAGGCGCATCTCGACCCCAGCGATCAGGGCTTCACCTTCCGCGCTGCCGGGGGATCGCGGCTGGGGCCGTTCCAGGCGGCGGGCGCGATCCTGTTGCCCAGGGGGCAGGACGCGGTCGTTCAGATCAACCCGCTGACCGTCGCGGGCACCCGCGCGACCGGGGCGCTGACCGTGGCGGCAGGTGGTTTCGCCGGTCGGCTGGACGTGGCGGGCGGTGGCCTGTCGGGCGAACTGCTGTTCCGCCCGGTCGGCGAGGTGCAGCGGATCGAGACGCATCTCGCCGCACGCCAGGCGCAGATTTCGGGCATCACCGTGCGGCAGGGGCGGCTGGACCTGGTCGCGCTGCTCGACCCCGCCGGTGCCTCGGTCGAGGGGAGCGCCCGTGCGCAGGGGTTGCGGCACGGCGCGTTCAACATCGCGCAGTTGAACGGCACCGCCCGGATGCGCGGCGGCACGGGCGAGGTGCGGGTCGGCATTTCGGGCTCGCGCGGGCGGGCCTTTGCGATCCAGACGGTGACGCAGGTCACGCCCGACCGTTTCGCCGTGAGCGCGCAAGGGACGCTCGACCGGCGTCCGCTCCAGTTCCTGTCGCCCGCCATCGTCACGCGCGAAGGCGATGGCTGGGTGCTGGCCCCGACCCGGCTGAGCTTCGCGGGCGGCGAGGCGAAGCTGGCCGGCCGGCTCGACCCCGACGCGACGGAGGTGCAGGCCAGCCTGACGCGGATGCCGCTGACCGTGCTGGATATCGGCTATCCGGGGCTGGGCCTGGGCGGCAGCGCGACGGGGACGCTGACCGTGCGACAGGGGGCGGGCGCGCCGACCGGCAAGGTCGACCTGACCATTCGCGGGCTGACCCGCGCCGGGCTGGTCCTGACCTCGCGCCCGATCGATATGGGGGTGGCTGGGGTGCTGTCCGCCGACCGGCTGGGCGTGCGTTCGGTCATGGCATCGGGCGGGCGGATCATCGGACGCGCGCAGGCGCTGCTGGTGCCCGCCGCGCAAGGCGACTGGGCGAGCCGGATGCAGACCGGGCGGCTGATCGCGCAGCTTCGCTATGCCGGGCCCGCCGATACGCTGTGGCGGCTGACCGGGGTCGAGATGTTCGATCTGTCCGGCCCCGTCGCGATCGGCGCGGACGTCAGCGGATCGTTGAACCAGCCGGTCATTCGCGGCGCGGTGAAGGCGGTCGGCGCGCGGATCGAAAGCGCGACGACCGGCACCGTCCTGACCGATGTGCAGGCGAACGGGCGGTTCGGCGGTTCGCGGCTGGTCATCGATCGCTTCGCCGCGCAGGCGGGGCGCGAGGGGCGGGTCAGCGGCACCGGCCAGTTCGAGTTCGCCGCCGCCAACGGCGTCGGGCTCGATCTGTCGCTTCAGGCGAGCAACGCGACGATGATCGCGCGCGACGATATCGGCGCGACGGTGACGGGTCCGCTGACCATCCATTCGGATGGGGCGGGGGGTACGATCGCGGGCGACGTGGTGCTGAACCGCAGCCGCTATCGCCTGGGTCGGGCCACGGCGGCGACGGCGGTGCCGCAACTCAACATCCGCGAGATCAACATTCCCGGCGGCGGCGAAGAGGACGACGCGCCGCGCAAGCCATGGACGCTGGCGATCCGGGCGAAGGCGCCGGGTGGCCTGATCGTCTCCGGCCTGGGGCTGAACAGCGAATGGTCGGCGGACCTGAAGATCGGCGGCGCGCCCGACAATCCGGCGATCACCGGCCAGGCGACGCTGATCCGGGGCGATTACGAGTTCGCCGGTCGCGAATTCGATCTGGCGCGCGGGGTCATCCGCTTCGGCGGCGAAGTGCCCGCCAACCCGGCGCTCGACATCGCGGCCAATGCCAATGTTCAGGGACTGAGCGCCTCGATCCGCGTGACCGGCACCGCGCTGAAGCCCGAGATCGGTTTCTCCAGCACGCCCGCTCTGCCCAATGACGAACTCCTCTCGCGCCTGTTGTTCGGCACCTCGATCGCCAGCCTCTCCGCGCCCGAGGCATTGCAGTTGGCGGCGGCGGTGGCAGCGTTGCAAGATGGCGGCGGCGGGCTGAACCCGATCAACGCGGTGCGGCGCGCGGCGGGGCTCGACCGGCTCCGCGTCCTGCCCGCCGATGTGCAACAGGGGCGCGCCACCTCGGTCGCGGCGGGCAAGTACATCACCCGCAAGCTCTATGCGGAGATCATTACCGACGGGCAGGGCTATTCGGCGACCCAGGTGGAGTTCCAGGTCACCCGGTGGCTGTCGCTGCTCTCCAGCATCTCGACGCTGGGGCGGCAGAGCGTGAACGTGCGGATATCCAAGGACTATTGATGCGTTGCCGCCCAAAACCGGACAGGAGCATTGCATGGAAAAGACCGCCTTCATCGCCCGGACCGGCGGCCCCGAGGTCATCGAGTGGCGAGAGGCCGAACTGCCCCCGCCCGGCGCGGGCGAGGTGCGGATGCGGCATCATGCGGTCGGGCTGAACTATATCGACACCTATCATCGCAGCGGGCTCTATCCGATCGATCTGCCCGGCGGACTGGGCTCGGAAGCGGCGGGCATGGTCGAGGCGGTGGGCGAGGGCGTTACCGACTTCGCCGTCGGCGACCGGGTGGGCGTATTCGGCCCGGCACGCGGTGCCTATGCGACGGCGCGCAACGTCGCCGCCGATTTGCTCGTGCCCTTGCCCGATAGCGTCGACGACCGGACGGCGGCGGCGATCCTCCTGAAAGGCACGACGACCGCTTTCCTGATCGAGGATTGCGCGAAGGTGCAACCTGGCTGGACCGTGCTGGTCCATGCGGCGGCGGGCGGGGTCGGGCATCTGGCGGTCGGCTGGCTCAAGGCGATCGGCGCGACCGTGATCGCCACGGTCGGCAGCGAGGCCAAGGCGGAAAAGGCTCGCGCGGCGGGGGCGGATCATGTCATCCTCAACCGGCACGAGGATGTCGCGGCGCGCGTGCGGGAGATTACCGGCGGTGCGCGCGTGCCGGTGGTGCTGGACGGCGTGGGCAAGGCGACCTGGGACGCCTCGCTGAATAGTGCCGCGCGGCGGGGGCTGGTGGTGAGTTTCGGCAATGCGTCGGGGCCGGTGGATGGCGTCAATCTGGGGATATTGGCGTCGAAGGGATCGCTGTTCGTAACCCGGCCGACCCTGTTCGACTATGCCGTCAGCCCCGCAGAGAAACGTCATCTGGTCTCGCGGGTCTTCGCGATGCTGGATAAGGGCGCGATCACGCCGGAGATCGGCCAGACCTTCGCGCTGACCGACGCGGCGGATGCTCACCGCGCAATCGAAGCGGGGGAGACGGTGGGGAGTTCGGTGCTGCTCCCTTGAGGGACGGGGCGTCGGGGCGTGGCCTTCGACTTCGCTGAGGCTGAACGGAGTTTTGTGATTACCCATTCCCGACCTCCGTTCGGCCTGGGCGAAGTCGAAGGCCAAGGGATTCACCCCGCCCCGAAATCCCGTTAGACTAAAGCCCGACCCGTCCTCGGAGACATTGATGTTCCCGTTTCTGTTGCTCGCCCTGCAAGTCGCGCCTGCTCCTATCGCGACGCCTACGCCAACCGTGGCCGAAGCCCCAAAACCCGTCATGGTCCGCGTCGCGATGCAGACCAGCCTTGGACCCGTAGTGCTCGATCTCGACCGCACCCATGCGCCGATCACCACCGCCAATTTCCTGCGCTATGTCGACCAGCACCGGCTGGACGGCGTGACCTTCTACCGCACGGTCCGGCCAGCCGCCGATTTCGGCTTCGTCCAGTTCGGTATCCAGAACGAGCCCAAGCGCATCCTTCCCCCCATAGCGCATGAGCCGACGACCAAGACCGGGATCAAGCATACCGACGGTACGATCTCGGTCGCGCGGCTGGCGCCCGGTTCGGCACGCGGCGACTTCACCATCATGGTCGGCGACCAGCCTTCGCTGGACGCGGACCCGTCCAAGCCCGGCGACAATCTGGGCTATGCCGCCTTTGGCCATGTGGTCGAGGGGATGGACGTGATCCACCGCATCCTCGACGCCCCCGCCGATCCCGCCAAGGGGCCGTTCAAGGGCGAGATGCTGGCCGCGCCGGTCAAGATCCTGTCGGCCAGGCGGGTGGCGGTCGGGCAATGAGCGGCCCGTTGCTGATCATCGGGACGGTACGGTTGCCGCCGGAGAATCTCGATGCGGCCCGTCCGGTGATGCGGGCGATGGTCGAGGCCAGCCGCGCGGAGCCGGGCTGTCTGGACTATGGCTATGCCGAGGACGTGCTCGATCCCGGCCTCATCCATGTGACCGAGATGTGGGCCGATCAGGCGGCGCTCGATCGGCATTTCGCCTCACCCCATATCGCCCGGTGGCGGGCGGCATGGCCATCGCTCGGACTGGGTGAACGGAACCTTCGGCTCTACGGGGTAAGCGAAGCTCGCGCCATTTGAGCGGGTGGAGGCGGGCTGTGGCCGTGCTGGTTACGTCGGACGCCGCCTGCGTATCCGCACGCGGCGCTGGCGAATCTTCAGCGGCACGGCGATCGCAACGAACACCGCCATGGCCGACAGGGGCAGGATGGCGTCATGCTCGCGCATCATGGCCAGGGCTATGGCGCAGGCTATGGCCAGGTAGGGCGTCAGCTTGGTCAGCCACCACAGCCCCGATCCCCATCCGGGCTGATCCCTGATGTCTTTCCCGGCGACCAGAAGCGCCGTCGTCGCCCCGACCTTAGTCCCCAGCGTCAGAACGACGATCCAGCTCAACAGGTCGGCAAAGGTCGAAAATCCAAAGCTGAGCAACACGGATCGCCCCCTCCCCAAAAAGAGATCGTCGCAAAACCCGCCAGACCATCCCGGCGAAGGCCGGGATCCAGTTGGGGATAGGCTGGCAAACCACTCCCATCGCCTCGCAACTGGACCCCGGCCTTCGCCGGGGATGGTGCGATGGGGTCTGCAACGATCCCCAAAAAGAAAGGGGCCTTGCGGCCCCTTTCCCCGTAGTGACATCGATCAGGGGCTGGATCAGCCGCTGTAATACATGTCGTATTCGACCGGGCTGGGGGTCATTTCCCAGCGCATCACTTCGCTCATCTTCAGCTCGATATAGCTTTCGATCTGGTCCTTGGTGAACACGTCGCCCTTCAGCAGGAAGTCGTGGTCGGCGGCCAGCGAGTCGAGCGCTTCGCGCAAGCTACCAGCGACGGTCGGCACCTGGGCCAGTTCGGCGGGCGGCAGGTCGTACAGGTTCTTGTCCATCGCCTCGCCCGGATGGATCTTGTTCTGGATACCGTCCAGACCCGCCATCAGCAGCGCCGCATAGGCGAGATACGGGTTCGCCAGCGCGTCGGGGAAGCGCACTTCGACGCGCTTCGACTTCGGGCCGGTGCCGTAGGGGATGCGGCACGAGGCCGAGCGGTTGCGCGCCGAATAGGCGAGAAGCACCGGCGCTTCGTAACCCGGCACCAGACGCTTGTAGCTGTTGGTGGTCGGGTTGGTAAAGGCGTTCACCGCCTTGGCATGCTTGATGATGCCGCCGATGAAGTACAGGCAGGTTTCCGACAGACCGGCATAGCCGTTGCCGGCGAACAGCGGCGTCTTGCCTTCCCAGATCGAGAAGTGGGTGTGCATGCCCGAGCCGTTATCTTCCTTGATCGGCTTGGGCATGAAGGTCGCGGTCTTGCCATAGGCATGGGCGACCTGGTGCACGACATATTTGTAGATCTGCATGCGGTCGGCGGTCTGGGTCAGCGTGCCGAAGGTCAGGCCCAGCTCGTGCTGCGCGGCGGCGACTTCATGGTGATGCTTGTCGCAGGGCAGGCCCATTTCGAGCATGGTGGTGACCATCTCGCCCCGGATATCGACCGCCGAGTCGACCGGCGCGACGGGGAAGTAGCCACCCTTGGCGCGCGGACGGTGGCCGAGATTGCCGCCCTCATATTCGCGACCGGTGTTGGTCGGCAGTTCGATATCGTCGATCTTGAAGTAGGAGGACGAATAGTTGGTGTCGAACTGCACGTCGTCGAACATGAAGAATTCGGCTTCCGGGCCGACATAGACGGTGTCGCCGATGCCGGTGGTCTTCACGAAAGCCTCGGCGCGCTTCGCGGTCGAGCGCGGATCGCGGGCGTAGAGTTCGCCCGTCGACGGCTCGACCACGTCGCAGAACACGATCAGCATCGGGGTCGCCGAGAAGGGATCGGTGTAGACGGCGTCGAGGTCGGGCTTCAGGACCATGTCCGACTCGTTGATCGCCTTCCACCCCTCGATCGACGAACCGTCGAACATCAGGCCGTCGGTGAATTCGTCCTCGCCCAGGATCGACGCGACCATGGTCAGGTGCTGCCACTTGCCCTTGGGATCGGTGAAACGCAGATCGACCCACTCGATCTCTTCGTCCTTGATCTTCTTCAGGATGTCGCTGGCCGTATTCGCCATGTGTCGTTCTCTCTCTGCTTAAGGCCGTGCCCCGGAAACCGGGACCGGTGAAAAACTGCTAATCGGCCCGGGTGTCATCCCGGTGACGAAGAGGGTGGGGGCGTCAGATCGCCGCGTCGTCGCGTTCGCCGGTGCGGATGCGGAGCGCCGTCTCGACCGGGATCACGAAGATCTTGCCGTCGCCGATGCGGCCCGTCTGCGCGGCGGCGGCGATCGCCTCCACCACCCGCTCGGCCAGACCATCCTCCACCACCACCTCAAGCTTCACTTTCGGCAGGAAGTCGACGACATATTCGGCGCCGCGATACAGCTCGGTATGCCCCTTTTGGCGGCCGAAGCCCTTGGCCTCGGTGACGGTGATGCCGGACACGCCGATCTCATGCAACGCTTCCTTCACCTCATCGAGCTTGAACGGCTTGATGATCGCCTCAATCTTTTTCACGAGTCTGACTGTCCCCGATGATGTTCGAACCCTCGCCCGATCATGCGCGTAGCATGGACCGTGCCAATTGCGTCGCTCTCCTGTGAGAGCAAGGATATGGTAGGGATGACGCCCGAAAATCGGGCAGAAGAACTGATGCTGCTCGTTTTGTGGGCAGCGGTCACAACAGGCCCTGCACGGCTTCGGGCGGACGGCCGATGACCACGCCATTTGGCGTTTCGACCAAAGGCCGTTCGATCAGGATCGGGTTGGCAACCATCGCGGCAAGGATCGTCGCGTCGTCGGCGTTCAGCAACTCCTTCGCCTCGGTCTCAGCTTTGCGCAGGCCTTCGCGGGGGCTCAGCCCGGCCCTGGCATAGAGCCGCGCCAGTTCCCCGGCCGTCGGGGGAGTCTTGAGATATTCGATCACCGTCACATCCGCGCCCGCTTGCGTCAGCAGGGCCAGCGCCTCGCGCGACTTGGAGCAGCGCGGGTTGTGGAGGATCGTCGCCTTCATCGCCGATGCTTTTGGCATGGGCGGCGCGGAATGTGGAGGGGGTATCGGGAAAAATCGGGAAGGGGAGGGCCCCTCCACCACCGGGTCTTGCCCGGCGGTCCCCCTCCCCAAGCTGGGCTTGGGGAGGAATGGGTTTTCGCAAATCCTCCCCATTTCTGATGGGGAGGGGGACCGCCCCGCGCAGCCGGGGGTGGAGGGGCAGGATGCTTACGCCCCCTGCTTGGCCAGCCACTCCTCCAGCCATTTGATCGTATAGTCGCCTTTCTGGAATTCGGGATCGTCCAGCAGCGACTGGTGGAGCGGGATGGTGGTCTTCATCCCCTCGATCACGAACTCCTCCAGCGCGCGACGCAGGCGGCGTAGCGCGCCCTCGCGGGTCGTGCCGTACACGATCAGCTTGGCGATCATGCTGTCGTAATAAGGTGGCACCTTATAGCCCTGATACAGCCCGCTATCGACACGGACATGCATGCCGCCCGGCGCGTGATACATCTTCACCGTGCCCGGCGAGGGGGCGAAGGTGCGCGGGTCTTCCGCGTTGATGCGGCACTCGATGGCATGGCCGCGGAACTGGACGTCTTCCTGGCGGAGCGTCAGCGGGTGCCCCTCGGCGACGCGGATCTGCTCGCGCACCAGGTCCAGGCCGGTGATCATCTCGGTGACGGGATGCTCGACCTGAAGGCGGGTGTTCATTTCGATGAAATAGAACTCGCCATCTTCCCACAGGAATTCGATCGTGCCCGCGCCCCGATAGCCCATGTCCGCCATCGCCTTGGCCACGACGCCGCCCATGCGCGACCGCTCCTCGGCGGAGATGATCGGGGAGGGGGCCTCCTCCAGCACCTTCTGGTGGCGGCGCTGGAGCGAGCAGTCGCGCTCGCCCAGATGGATCGCGTTGCCGTTGCCGTCACCGAACACCTGGAATTCGATATGCCGGGGGTTGCCCAGATATTTTTCCATATAGACGGTGGCGTCGCCGAACGCGGCCTTCGCCTCGGAGCCCGCCTGCTGCATCAGCGTTTCGAGCTGGTCTTCGGAGGACACGACCTTCATGCCGCGTCCGCCGCCGCCCGAGGCGGCCTTGATGATCACCGGATAGCCGATCCCGGCCGCCAGGGCCTTGGCCTCCTCGAGATCCGCGATCGCGCCGTCCGAGCCGGGGACCAGCGGCAGGCCCAGCGCACCCGCCGTCCGCTTGGCCTCGACCTTGTCGCCCATCACCCGGATATGTTCGGGCTTGGGGCCGACGAAGATCAGGCCGTGCGCTTCGACGATCTCGGCGAACTTGGCGTTCTCCGACAGGAAGCCATAGCCGGGGTGGATCGCATCCGCGCCCGAAATCTCGGCGGCGGAGATGATGTTGGGGATGTTGAGATAGCTGTCGGTCGCCGAGGGCGGGCCGATGCACACCGCCTGGTCGGCCAGGCGCACATGCATGGCATCGGCGTCGGCCGTGGAGTGCACGGCGACGGTCTCGATCCCCATCTCGTGACAGGCGCGGTGGATGCGGAGCGCGATCTCACCGCGATTGGCGATCAGGAGTTTCTTGATCTGCGCCAAGGCGGCTTACTCGACGACGACCAGGGGCTGGTCGAATTCGACCGGCTGGCCGTTTTCCACCAGAACGGCGGTGACGGTGCCAGCGGCGGTCGCGGTGATCGGGTTCATCACCTTCATCGCTTCGACGATCAGCAGCGTATCGCCCGCCGACACCTTCTGGCCCACGACGGCGAAGGGCTTGGCCCCCGGTTCGGCCGATAGATAGACGGTGCCGACCATCGGCGACTTCACCGCATTGGCCGAGACGGCCGGGGCGGCGGCTTCCGCAGGCGCGACGGCTGCCGGGGCTGCCACCACGGGAGCGGGCGCGGCGGCGACGGGCGCAGGGGCATAGGCCATCTGCGCGGCGGGGGCCGCCTTGCGCGCGACGCGGATCCTGCGGTCGCCATGCTCGACCTCGATCTCGGTCAGGGCGGTGGCGTCGAGCAGCTCGGCGAGCTGACGGACGAGGTCGACATCGACCTTCATCGCTTGTTCAGTCTTTTCGGTCATGGGACGCGCTCCTGTCAGAACCGGGCGGCGGCTTCAAGCGCGAGCAGATAGGAATGCGCGCCAAAACCGGCGATTGTGCCTTTTGCGGCACGCCCGATATAGCTTTCGTGGCGGAATGGCTCCCGCGCATGGGGGTTGGAAAGGTGAACCTCGATCACCGGCGTCTTCACCGACTTGATCGCGTCGTGAATCGCGATCGACGTATGGGTGAAGCCACCGGCGTTGAGCAGCACGGCCTTCGCCTCATAGGCCTGCGCCTCGTGCAGCCAGTCGATCAGATGGCCTTCATGGTTGGACTGGCGCATGTCGATCTCCAGATCGAGTTCGCGCGCCCGGTCCTCCAGCATTCCCGCGATATCGTCCAGCGTGTCATGGCCGTAGATATGCGGCTCGCGCATACCCAGCAGGTTCAGGTTCGGCCCGTTGAGGACATAGATGGTCGCGGGCATCGGCACTCCCATGGTTGCGGCTCGGGGTGGCCGGGCCTAGATCGAGGGCCTTCCTTAACCGCATGCCCTATCCCACGTCGAGCGGGCAGCGACTTGCATGGTAAGTGACACTGATATGCCCCATACCGATGGAACCGTGACGATCACCGTGAATGGCGAGCATAAGCGGGTGGCGGCTGGCCTGTCGCTGGCCGATCTGGCGAGCCAGTTGGGGCTGGTGCCCGAAAAGGTGGCGGTGGAGCGCAATCTGGAGGTCGTGCCCCGCTCGACGCTGGCGCAGGTCGAGGTCGAGGATGGCGACGAGATCGAGATCGTCCATTTCGTCGGCGGCGGCGACCATCCGGTCGCGGGTGGCGGCGGCGATCACGCGGCGGCGCCCATGACCGAGGCGGCGGACGATGATTCGTGGGAGGTCGCGGGCAAGCGCTTCCGCTCACGCCTGATCGTCGGGACCGGCAAGTATAAGGACTTCGCCCAGAATGCGGCGGCGGTCGAGGCGGCCGGGGCGGAGATCGTCACCGTCGCGGTGCGCCGGGTGAACGTGTCGGATCGCAACGCACCGATGCTGACCGATTATATCGACCCGAAGAAGATCACCTATCTGCCCAACACGGCGGGCTGCTTCACCGCCGAGGATGCGATCCGCACGCTGCGGCTGGCGCGTGAGGCGGGCGGCTGGGATCTGGTCAAGCTGGAGGTGCTGGGCGAGGCGCGGACGCTCTACCCGGATATGGTCGAGACTCTGCGCGCGACCGAAATCCTGGCCAGGGAAGGCTTCAAGCCGATGGTCTATTGCGTGGACGATCCCATCGCGGCCAAGCGGCTGGAGGATGTGGGCGCGGTCGCGATCATGCCGCTGGGCGCGCCGATCGGGTCTGGACTCGGCATTCAGAACAAGGTCACGATTCGATTGATCGTGGAGGGGGCCAAGGTGCCCGTGCTGGTCGATGCGGGCGTCGGCACCGCGTCCGAGGCGGCGGTGGCGATGGAACTGGGTTGCGACGGTGTGCTGATGAACACCGCGATCGCCGAGGCCAGGGACCCGGTGCTGATGGCCCGCGCCATGAAGGCGGGGGTCGAGGCGGGGCGCATGGCCTATCGTGCGGGGCGGATGGGGATGCGCCGCTATGCCGACCCGTCCAGCCCGCTCGCTGGCCTGATCTGACATTAATTTCAGGGAACCCCCCGCGTAACGACGTGTTTAGTCTCCGAGTGTTCAACGGGATCATTCGATCCCCAGTAAATGGAGGCCGCGATGGGTGAGCTCACCGACAAGATCAAGGGCAACGTCAACGAACTGGTTGGCAAGGCCAAGGAAGCGCTCGGCGATCACAACCACGACGCCGATTTGAAGGCCGAGGGGCAGGCCCAGCAGCTCAAGGGCAAGGGTCAAGAAGTTAAGGGGTCGGTGAAGGGCGCTCTTGGCGACAACATCTGAACCTGCTAGTCGTTTTCTGACTAAAGCAATCAGCAACGAACTCACCGCCCCGGTTTGCGCCGGGGCGGTTTTCTTTTGTCGAAATGAAATCAAATAGTGCAATCGTTTTCTTGGTAGCGTTACTTTGGAGGCGTTGCTGGTATCTGATGCCATATTTGCGAGGAGAGAGGCTTCGGCAAAGCTGCTTGCGGGTGAAGAACGCTTGATAGCGGAATGTCCCTCCGGCAGCGCTCACGCGCTGCCGCTCGCCCTGGCAGGGTAGGAAACTGCGCTACCGCCCCGCGATTCGCGACAGGGTCGTGGCGGGGGTGATGACCTCGATATCGGTCTTCAGATGCAGCAGACGGACGCCCGTTTCGGCCATGGCGCGCGACAGGGCGGGGGCGAAGTCTTCGGTCCGTGCGACCGTCTCGCTCCAGCAACCATAGGCCCGCGCCAGTGCCGCGAAATCGGGATTGGCAAGTGCCGTTGCCGCGACCCGGCCGGGATATTCCCGCTCCTGATGCATCCGGATCGTGCCATAGCCGCCATTGTCGACCAGGATCACCAGCATCGACGCGCCATGCTGAACGGCGGTCGCCAGTTCCTGTCCGTTCATCAGGAAACAGCCATCGCCGGCCAGCGCCACCACCGTCCGGTCGGGGTGGCGAAGCGCGGCGGCGGTGGCGGCGGGGACGCCATAGCCCATGGCGCCGCAGGTGGGAGCCAACTGGCTCCCCGGCTCATAGCGCCAGTATCGGTGCCACCAGCCGGAATAATTGCCCGCGCCGTTGCAGATGATCGAGTCGGCGGGAAGCCGCTCCCGCATCGCCGCGACGCATTGCCCCAGGTCCAGCGTCACACCCTCGCGCGGGGCGGGCTCCGACCAGGCGAGATATGCGGCATGGGCCTCGACGCCCGAGGCATGGGGAGTACCCTGCTCGGACGCCATCAACTCCAGCATCGCGACGGCTTCGGCAACGTCGCCGCAAAGCGCCAGATCGGTGCGATAGACGCTGTGCAATTCCTCCGGGTCGGGATGGACGTGGATCAGCGTCTGGCCGGGATGGTCGGGGGTGATGAGGGTGTAGCCATCGGTCGTGGCTTCGCCCAGGCGCGCGCCGAGAACGATGAGCAGGTCGGCCTCCCGCACGCGGGCGACCAGCGCGGGGTTGGGGCCATAGCCCAGATTGCCCGCATAGACGGGGCATGTGGCGGACACCGCATCCTGCCGCCGGAACGCCGCCACCAGCGGGACGCCCGCCGCTTCGCCCCATTGCTCGACCAGGGCGACGGCATCGGCGTCCCAGTACGCGCCGCCGATGATCGCGACCGGTCGCTCGGCCTTGGCGATCATGTCATGGGCGGCGAGTATGTCGATGATCGACACGTCCTGCACGGGCCGCTCGATCCGGGGGCGGGTACGGCCCTCGACCAGATCGCACAGCATGTCCTCGGGCAGCGCCAGCACGACCGGGCCGGGCCGCCCGCTCATCGCCGTGGCATAGGCGCGCGCGACATATTCCGGGATTCTTGCGGCGTCATCGATCCGCGCGGCCCATTTGGCGAGCGGGGCGAACATCGCTTGGAAGTCGACCTCCTGAAAGGCTTCGCGGTCGCGCGTGCCCCGATCGACATCGCCGATGAACAGGATCATCGGCTGCGAGTCCTGCTTCGCCACATGCACGCCGATCGCCGCATTGGTCGCACCCGGCCCGCGCGTGACGAAGGCGATCCCCGGCCGCCCGGTCAGTGTGCCGTCGGCGCAGGCCATGAAGGTCACGCCCCCCTCCTGTCGACAGGTGACGAGGTCGATCGCGGGGGTGTCGTGCAGCGCGTCGAGCACGGCCAGGAAGCTCTCGCCCGGCACGGTGAAGATACGGTCGCACCCCTGTTCGAGAAGCGCATCGACAAGCAGGCGTCCGCCGGTGATCTGGGTCATCGCGGCCAGCCTAAACCCGCTTGCCGTCCCAGCGCAAACGCCGGGTTGACCCGGCTCCGTCGCTCCGCCTAACGCTGGCCCCCATCATAGGGAGGACGCCCATGCAGAAGCTTTATCCCGACGCGGCGCACGCGCTGGATGGCCTGTTGTTCGACGGCATGACGATCTGTGCGGGCGGCTTCGGCCTGTGCGGCATCCCGGAACGGCTGATCGACGCGATCGAGGCGGCCGGGACCAGAGACCTGACCATCGCCAGCAACAATGCCGGGATCGACGGCGTGGGGCTGGGCAAGCTGCTCCGCTCGCATCAGGTCAAGAAGATGATCTCCTCCTATGTCGGCGAGAACAAGGAGTTCGAGCGGCAATATCTCAGCGGCGAGCTAGAGGTGGAATTCTGCCCCCAGGGAACGCTGGCCGAGCGGTGCCGGGCAGGGGGCGCGGGCATCCCCGGCTTCTACACCAAGACCGGCGTCGGCACGAAGGTGGCCGAGGGCAAGGAAGTGAAGAGCTTCGACGGGGAGGACTATATCCTCGAACGCGGCATCCGCGCCGACCTGTCGATCATCAAGGGGTGGAAGGCCGACGAGGCCGGGAACCTGATCTTCCGCAAGACCGCGCGCAATTTCAACCAGCCGATGGCGACGGCGGGTCGCATCTGCGTGGCCGAGGTGGAGGAGGTGGTGCCGGTCGGCAGCCTCGACCCCGACCAGATCCACCTGCCGGGCATCTATGTAAAGCGGATGATCGTTGGCGCTCCGTATGAGAAGAAGATCGAGTTTCGCACGGTGCGTGAGCGGGTTTGATGTCTTGGGGGAGGGGGATGCGGAGAGCGCCAGCCCTCCCCCCGCCCCCCTCCCGCTTGCGGGAGGGGGAGCGTGCTTGGCGGATGGGGGAATCCATGAAACGCACGAAGATTGAGCACGACGGTAGCAACGCAACCTCTCCCCTCCCGCAGGCGGGAAGGCTCCCCGGCCTGAGGCTTGGCATAGCCCTTGCCACCGCCCTGACCCTATCCGGCTGCGTCGTCGCCGTCGGTAACAACAGCCCCGCACCCCCACCTCCCGCGGCCACGAACTCCAAGCTGGCGGGGATGCAATATCTCTACGGCTCGGCGGAGGCCGACGCGATCTCGCGCCAGGCGTGGAATGCGCTGGTCACCTATGCCGCCGACAGGGTCCGCCACCCACCACGCGACAGCGTCGTGCTGGAACAGGGCGCGACCCTCGACGCACCCCGCTTCGTATCCTGCACCGGCAAGCGTCCGGCGGCGGTGTTCGACGTCGACGAAACCGTCCTCCTCAACCTCGGTTTCGAGCATGACGACCTGACCGGTCGCGTCGACCGCGACTTCCCGACCCGCTGGCGCGCCTGGGAGCAGAGCGACGGCCGTGCCGTGCTGCCCACGCCCGGCGCAGGTGCCGCGATCGCCGATTTGCGGACGATGGGCGTGACGGTGATCTTCAACACCAATCGCGACGATGCGGCGGGGACGGCCCGCGCGATCGACGCGGCGGGGCTGGGCCCGGCGGTGCATGGCGACACGCTCTTCGTGCGCACCGACACCAATACCGGCGACAACAAGGATGCCCGTCGCTGGCGTATCGCGGAGCGTTATTGCGTAATCGCGATGGGCGGTGATCAACTGGGCGATTTCAGTGACTTGTTCAACGGCGCCGCCAGCGCGTCCGAGCGTCGGGCCCGGGCCGATGGCCCGCGTGTCGCGGCTCTTTGGGGGCGTGGCTGGTTCGTCTTCCCCAATCCCGTCTACGGCAAGGCGCTGAAGGGCAGCGCCGACGACATCTTCCCCGCCGACCGGCGGTGGCATCCGACAGGAGAGCAGTGACCATGGCCTGGACCCGCGACGAAATGGCCGCCCGTGCGGCCAGGGAACTGAAGGACGGATTCTACGTCAATCTCGGCATCGGCATCCCGACCCTGGTGGCCAACCATATTCCGCAAGGGGTCGAGGTCACGCTGCAATCCGAGAACGGAATGCTGGGCATCGGGCCCTTCCCCTATGAGGACGAGGTCGATCCCGACCTGATCAACGCGGGCAAGCAGACGATCAGCGAACTGCCCCACTCGGTCTATTTCTCGTCCGCCGACAGCTTCGCGATGATCCGGGGCGGGCATATCGACCTGACCGTGCTCGGCGCGATGGAGGTGTCCGAGGGCGGCGACATCGCCAACTGGATGATCCCCGGCAAGATGATCAAGGGCATGGGCGGCGCGATGGACCTGGTTGCGGGCGTCAAGAAGATCATCGTGGTGATGGAGCATAACGCCAAGGACGGCAGCCCCAAGTTCATCCCCGAATGCACCCTGCCGCTGACGGGGCGCAATGTGGTGGACATGATCGTCACCGACCTTGCCGTGTTCCAGCGGCCCGATCATGACAGCGCCTTCCGCCTGATCGAATGCGCGCCTGGCGTGACGGCGGATGAGGTCGCGGCCAAGACCACGGCGAAGTTCCAACGCTGATGGCCTATACCCTCATCACCGCGAACCGGAATTATTCCAGCTGGTCGCTGCGTCCCTGGCTGCTGATGAGGGCGCTGGGGATCAATTTCACCGATCGGATCGAGCCGTTCGAGGCGGTGGAGAATTACGTGGCGTTCCGCGCCTTCTCGCCGACGGGGCAGGTGCCGGTGCTGTTGAATGACGGGCGGGTGGTGTGGGATTCGCTCGGCATCGCGCTCTATCTGGCCGAGCGGCATCCGGGCGTCTGGCCGGAGGACGAGGGCGCACGCGGCTGGGCTATGGGCGCGGTGGCGGAGATGCACGGCGGCTTCGCGGCGCTCCGGGCCGAACGGACGATGAATATCGGCGTTCGCGTCTATCCCAAGCCCCCTTCGTCACGCCTGGAGCGCGATGTCGCAAGGCTGGTCGAGCTATGGAGCGAAGGTCTGTCGCGCTTCGGCGGGCCGTGGCTGGCGGGCGAGACCTTCTCGGCGGTCGACGCCTTTTACGCGCCCGTGGCGTTCCGGGTGCGGACCTATGGCATCGATGTCGGTGCGGCGGGCGCGGCGTGGGTCGAGACGGTGCTGGCGTATCCGGCGGTGAAGGACTGGGAGGCGCAGGCGCTGGCCGAGACGTGGCGCGATCCGGATCATGAGGCCGAACTGCTGGAATGCGGCAGTGTGACGGAGGATTATCGCGCCAAGGGCCTCCCTATCCCCGCGCCGTCTCCGGCATGACCAGCCGGTACAACACCAACCCACCCCCCGCGATCACCGCGAGCAGCCAGAAGGCGGCGTGATAGCCCGCCCCGACGATCATCACCCCGGCCAGCGAGGTGCTGAGTGCGCCGCCGATACCCTGGATCGTCGTCACCGCCCCTTGAGCGACGTTGAACCGCCCCGACCCCTGCATGATCGCGGCAACGATCACCGGGCCCAGCGCCCCCAATATCCCCGCGCCCACGCCGTCGAGCAACTGGATCGCCAGCAACCAGCCCGGCGCATCCGACACGGTGTAGAGCAGCCCGCGCGCCGCCAGCACGGCAAAGGCCACCAGCATGATCGGCCGGTGGCCCCAGTCATCCGCCTTGCGCCCGACGACCATCGCGACGGGCACCATCACCAGTTGCGCCCCGACGATACAGGCGGAGGTCAGCGACGTCGCCTTGTCGCCACCCACCTCGCGCGCCAGCAATTGCCCGACCGAAGGGAGCATCGCCGCGTTGGACAGATGGAACAGGAACCCCGCCGCCGCGAACCAGGCAAGCGTCGGCGCGCCCTTCAGCGTCTGCCAGAGCGAGGGCGGGTCGCAGGCGTCGTCCGCTTCCTCGTCGTCGTCGGAACAGCCGCGCGCCATGGCATGGTCGATCCGCTGGGGATCGAGCGACAGCGTCGCCCCGATGCTCAGCGCCGCCAGCCCGGCCATCAGCCAGAAGACCACGACCGGCCCGAACTTCCACGCCAGCAGCCCGGCCAGCGCGGCGGACACGGCGTTTCCGGCATGGTTGAACGCCTCGTTCCGCCCGATCCGCGCGGTGAAGGCCTTGGGCCCGACGATGCCCAGCGAGATGGCGGCGATGCCCGGCGCGAAGACCGACGCCGCGACGGCGGCCAGCGACTGCCCGGCGGCGACCGCCCAGAATCCCTCGACAAAGGGCAGCGAGGCGGAGGCCAGCGTTACCGCGACGGCGGCGGCGACTAGCACGGCGCGCTTGGCATAGACCCGGTCGATCAACGCCCCTGCGGGTGCGTTGGCGATCAGCCCGGCGATCCCGGCGATCGTCATGACGACCCCGGCGCTCGCCTCGTTCCACCCATGGCTAGGGCCACGTACCGAAACGAGATAGATGGCGAGATAGGGCCCCAGCCCGTCGCGCACATCCGCCAGGAAGAGGTTCATCGCGTCGAGCGCGGGCAACCGCTCGCGCCGCGCGTGGGAAGGCCGGGGCAGCGCGGCGGTCGCCATGGATTGCACACCTGGATCAAGGAACGGGACCGCCGGAACGCCGCATCCGGCCGACGGGTCCATGACAAATCCGACATTTGCGCGGGCGCGGCGAAATAACATTGCGCCCGGCCTTTGCCTCGCGCATGTTTTCGGATAACAGCGCCCCCATCATGGCCCAACGACCCCAGACTCTGTACGAGAAGATCTGGGCCGCGCACGTTGTCGAACGGCGGCCCGATGGCACCTGCCTCATCTATATCGACCGTCACCTCGTTCATGAGGTGACGAGCCCACAGGCCTTCGAAGGGCTACGCGTCGCGGGCCGCCAGGTGCGCCGTCCCGAGCTGACGCTGGCGGTTCCCGACCATAATCTGCCGACGACGCCGCGCGTCGATGCGGCGGGCCACCTGTTGCCCATCGCCGACCCGGAAAGTGCGCAGCAACTGGATGCGCTTCGCCGCAACACCGCCGAGTTCGGCATCGACTATATCGACGCGACGGCGGCGGAGCAGGGCATCGTCCATGTCGTCGGGCCGGAACAGGGCTTCACCCTGCCGGGCACGACTTTGGTCTGCGGTGACAGCCATACTTCGGCGCACGGTGCGCTGGGCGCGCTAGCCTTCGGTATCGGCACGTCGGAGGTCGAGCATGTGCTGGCGACCCAGACGCTGCTGCTCTCGCCCTCCAAGACGATGGAGGTCCGCGTCGACGGTGTGCTGGGTTACGGCGTGTCGGCCAAGGACGTGGTGCTGGCGATCATCGGCAAGATCGGCGCCGCGGGCGGCACCGGCCATGTCATCGAATTCACCGGCAGCGTCATCCGCAACCTGTCGGTCGAGGGTCGCCTGACCATCGCCAACATGTCGATCGAGGGCGGCGCGCGCGCCGGGCTGATCGCGCCGGACGAAACGACCTTCGCCTATCTGAAGGGGCGTCCGATGGCGCCGCAGGGCGCGGACTGGGACAAGGCGGTCGCCTGGTGGCGGACGCTGCCGACGGATCCGGGGGCGGTGTATGACAAGGTCGTCATGCTCGACGCCGCCGATATCGCCCCCAACCTGACCTGGGGCACCAGCCCCGAGGATGTGGTGCCGATCACCGGCATCGTCCCCGATCCCGACAACTTCGCCGATCCGTCGAAGCGTGAGGCGGCACGCAAGTCCCTGGATTATATGGGGCTGGAGCCGGGGACGGCGATGCGGGACGTGGCGATCCAGCATGTCTTCATCGGCAGTTGCACCAACAGCCGCATCGAGGATCTTCGCGCCGCCGCCGCCGTGGCGCGCGACCGCCGCGTGGCGGACGGCGTCCGCGCGCTCGTCGTGCCCGGATCGGGGCTGGTCAAGCGCCAGGCCGAGGCCGAGGGGCTGGACCGGGTGTTCGTCCAGGCGGGCTTCGAATGGCGCGAGCCGGGCTGTTCCATGTGCCTCGCCATGAACCCGGACAAGGTGCCGCCGGGCGAGCGTTGCGCCTCGACCTCCAACCGCAATTTCGTCGGGCGGCAGGGGCCGGGGGCGCGCACCCATCTGCTGTCCCCCGCCATGGCGGCGGCGGCGGCCGTGACCGGGCGCCTTTCCGATGTTAGAGAGTTGATGCATCGCGATTTCGATCGTGAAGCGATCTGACCGCCAAGGCAGGGGAGACACATATCATGAAGCACGTATTGGTCATGCTCGTCACCGGCGCGGTTCTGTGCGGCGCCGCCGCCTATGCCGCGGGGATAGCATCGCGCCCCGCCACCGCGGAGCAGCGCCGCTGACGCGGACGCCTTGAAGACAGGATAATCGCATGAATCCGGTTACGACCGTGTCCGGCACCGCCTATCCCTGGGGTGCCAAGAATATCGACACCGACGTCATCATCCCCGCGCATTGGTTGAAGACCATCACCCGCGCCGGGTTGGGGTGCGGCGCATTCGAGACGGTGCGGGCGCAGCCGGGCAATATCTTCGACGATCCCGCCTATGCGGGCGCGCCGATCCTGATCGCAGGCGATAATTTCGGTTGCGGGTCGAGCCGCGAGCATGCCGCATGGGCGCTGGCCGATATGGGCATCCAGGCGGTGATCGCGCCGAGCTTCTCGGATATCTTCTCCGGCAATGCCTTCAAGAACGGCATCGTGCCGGTCGTCCTGCCGCAGGAGGCGGTCGATCGTCTGCTGGAGGTGGCCAGGGATCAGCCGATCACGGTCGATCTGGAGACGATGAGCGTCACCACGCCGTTTCAGGATCGCTTTCCCTTCGAACTCGATCCGTTTCGTCGCGAATGCCTGATGAACGGCCTGGACGAAGTGGGCCTGACACTGGCCCGTGACGAGGCGATCGGCGCGTTCGAGGGGCGGATGGCGAGCGGTCGCCCCTGGGTCGAGGGCCGGGCGCGGCTCCAGCCGGAAGCCGCGCTCGACGCTTGAGCGCGGCAGGCCGCGCCTCTCGAACCAAGGTGTTTGCGGCTTAGGACGCGGTGAGGATCACCGCCGCGATCACGGCCCAGATCGCCAGCGACCCGATGATGCCGTTGATGATGCCGACCATCGGGCCGCCGTCACGCCCGCCGTCATGGGGCAGGGGGAAGGTGTTGCGCATGGCTCTCTCCTATGCTGCGGATCGGGCGACCTCGGCAGGACCGGCGGGCGCTCCGTCTCATTTTTTCTTGTAATTCCAATACGATCGTTGGCGACCTAAAGTTCCCGACGTTACGATAGAGAAACGAGATTTCGGCTATCCGACGGGCTCGTGCTGGGCATCGGTTGCGCGGGGCGACGGTCCATCCTATCTCGGCGCCATGACTAATTCGCCCCGAGCGGGCAGGGGGATGGCGGACCGATGGACAGTTTTGACGAGCGCAGGCGCGGGTTCGAGGCGAAGTTCGCGGCGGATCAGGACATGATGTTCCGCATCACGGCGCGGCGCAATCGCCTGGTCGCGCAATGGGCGGCGCAGCGGATGAAGCTGACCCCCGCCGAAACCGATGCCTATGCCAAGGCGGTCGTGCAGGCCGATTTCGAGGAAGCGGGCGATGAGGATGTCATCCGCAAGCTGCTGGGCGACCTGACCGCCGCCGGGATTGATGTGGACGAAGCCGAGGTTCGCCGCGCGCTGGACGAGCAACTGGTCGAGGCGCGCCGCCAGTTGCTGGAGAGCCGCTGACATGCCGATGGCCGCCGACGATATCGCCGCAATGATCCGCGCCGCCATCCCCGATGCGCAGGTCGCCATCACCGACCTGGCCGGGGATGGCGACCATTATGCCGCGCATGTGACCGCCGCCAGCTTTGCGGGGATGAGCCGGGTGGCCCGCACCCGCGCCATCTATGCCGCGCTGGGCGGGCGCATGGGGGGGGAACTCCACGCCCTGCAACTGACCACTGCGGTACCCGCCGCCTGACCCCTTTCCTGAGGATGACCGATATGACCGACGATACGAACGCGCGGATCGACGCGCTGGTGAAGGGCAATGCCGTCCTGCTGTTCATGAAGGGCACGCCGCTCTTCCCGCAATGCGGTTTCTCCAGCCGGGCGGTGGCGATCCTCAACCATCTGGACGTGCCGTTCGAGAGCGTGGACGTGCTCCAGGACCAGGGCATCCGTCAGGGTATCAAGGCCTATTCGGACTGGCCGACCATCCCGCAACTCTATGTGAAGGGCGAATTCGTCGGCGGATCGGACATCATGATGGAGATGTACGAAAGCGGCGAACTGGCCGAATTGATCCAGGACGTGAAGACCGCGTGATGCGACAGGGGGCCGGATGAAGATCCGGCCCTTTTTTATCCTCCCCGGAACGGGGAGGGGGACCGCCGCGAAGCGGTGGTGGAGGGGGGGGCTCCACGAGTGACGTCCTTTGTGGAGGCCCCCCTCCGTCAGGGCTGCGCCCTGCCACCTCCCCGTGCCGGGGAGGATCGAGTGGCCTATTGACTACGTCTGTAATCGCTGTAGGATTACATCTGTAATCAATGAGAGGGCGAGTCGATGGCCGAGCGTATCAGCGATGCCGAACACGCGGTGATGGAGGTCCTGTGGGAGGACGCTCCGCTGACCGCGCAGGACGTGGCGGAGAGGGTCGATCCCGAACGCGGTTGGACGACCAATACGGTCAAGACGCTGCTCGGCCGCCTGCTCGCCAAGGAAGCGATCGCACATGAGGAACAGGGGCGGCGCTATCTCTATCGCCCGCTGGTCGCGCGCGACGATTATGTCGTGGGCGAGTCCCGCCGCCTGATCGACCGGCTGTTCGGTGGTCGCCTGACCCCGCTGGTCGCGCATCTGGCCGAGCGGGACGAACTGACCGCGCAGGATATCTCCGAGATCGAGGCGCTGCTCAAGGAACTGAAGGCGTGAGCGGCGCGACCCTGGGCTGGATGGTGGAGGCGATGGTCGCCTCGACCATCCTCATGGCGCTGGTCCTGCTGGCTCGGCGTCATGTCCGCGAGGCCTTTGGGCCGCAGATCGCCTACGCGCTCTGGGCGCTGCCGCTGCTCCGGCTGTTGCTGCCCCGCATGCCGCAACAGGTGTCGGAGCAGGCGACGCCGCCGCTTTCGGCGATGGGCGAGACGCTGAACGCCTATGTCGTCGTGCCGATGGCGACGCAGCTTCCCGCACCGATCACCACGTCCAGCCTCTGGCCGAGCCTGGGGCAGGGGATCGCGCTGTTCTGGATCGTCGGGGCCGCCGGGTTCCTGGCATTTCAGCTTCTCCGCCACTGGCGCTTCCGCAGCCGGTTGCTTGCGACGGCCGAGCCGCTGGAGGCAGTGGACGGCGTCCATGTGGTGGCCAGCGACGGTGCACCGGGGCCGCTCGCCTTCGGGATCTGGCGCCGTTACGTTGCCTTCCCGCGCGATTTCGCCGAGCGCTACGACGCCGACGAGCGCGACCTGGCGCTGGCGCATGAGCTGGGCCACCATGCGCGCGGCGACCTGATCGCCAACTGGATCGCGCTCGGCGTACTGGCGCTCCACTGGTTCAACCCGATCGCCTGGCGCGCCTTCCATGCGTTTCGCGCCGATCAGGAACTTGCCAATGACGCCCGCGTGCTGAAGGGCCGCAGCCGCGCCGACCGGCATGTCTATGCCTGCGCGATCGTCAAGGCCGCGCATGGCCGGGCGCTGTCGGGCGCATGCCATCTCCACACCATCGATGATCTGAAAGGGAGGCTTAAGATGTTGACCACTTCTCCGACATCGCGTCGTCAATTGGCGCTGGGCGCGGCGACCGTGTCGTTGCTGGTGCTGGGCGGGCTGGGGATGACGGCGTCGGGTACTCCGGCGGCGGCGGCGCTGACCAAGAAGGTCGAACGGACGATCGGCGTCGACCTGACCACACCCGCCTTGCCCGCAGCGCCCGAAGCGCCCGAACAGGCCGAATCGCCCGAACCCCCTGAAGCGCCCGAAGCCCTTGTCGCGCCGTCGACGGTGGCATCACCCGGCGTCGCCGCACCCGCCGCACCCGCCAGGCCGGCGGTCGCGGCGGCACCGCTGGACCCGATGGCCCCCATGACGCCGATGGTCCCGGAAACGCCGCAAGTCGCGGAAACGGACGGGATGCGTGTCGTCGCCACCCGCAACGGTCGCCGTTTCCGGATCGTGACCACCGACGGCCGCGTCCCGATGGGCCCCATGCCGCTGGTCCGGTCGGGGGCGTGTGGCACCGCCGGCAGCGACACGCGGACGAGCTATGTCACGACCAATGGCCGGACGAAGCAGCAGGTGACCGTCATCTGCACCGACCGGATCGAGAAGATGGCGCGCCAGGCATCTCTCTCCGCCATCAGTGCGCAGCGCACGGCGCAGACGAATATGAGGATCGCGCTCGCCAGCATCGAAAGCGCGCGCGCCTCGATCATCCGCGATCGCAACCTGTCCGAGGATGCTCGCCGCGACGCGCTGAATGGCCTGAACGAGGCGACCGCCGAGCTGAAGGCCGAGATGGCGAACCGCGACGAGGATTGATCCTTCACGATGTTACCCCAACTCGACCCCTGTGTTCGCTCGTCGGGCACAGGGGTTGCCTCTTGCGCGCCTCTTGCCCACATATAGGGCGATGGCTGAGCACCCGACCGGCATTCCGATCCAGCTTGAGCCGCTGGTTTCCCGCGTGCTCGCCCCCAATGCCTCGCCCTTCACCTATACGGGGACGCAGACCCATATCGTCGGCGACCGTGACGTCGCGGTGATCGATCCGGGGCCCGACGATCCCGCCCATCTCGACGCGCTGCTGCGCGCCATCGGCGGACGCCGCGTGGAAGCGATCGTGATCACCCATCACCACCGCGACCATAGCCCGGCCGCCCGCCCGCTGGCGAAGGCGACCGGCGCGCCCATCGTTGGCGCGGCCCCCTTCGCACCGGATTATGATGGCGGTCGGTCCGACGCGGCGTTCGACCGGGACTATGCGCCCGACCGGGTGCTGGCGGAGGGGGAGGGCGTGTCCGGCGATGGGTGGACGCTGACCGCGCTGGCCACGCCGGGCCATACCTCCAACCATCTGGCCTTCGCGCTACCCCAGGCCCGGGCGCTGTTTTCCGGTGATCATGTCATGGGCTGGTCGACCAGCATCGTTTCGCCCCCCGATGGCGACATGGCCGATTATATGGCGAGCCTGGAAAAGCTGATGGAGCGCGACGACCGCGTCTATTATCCCGGACACGGCGAGGCGGTCGACAATCCGCTGCGGCTGGTGCGCGGGATGCTGGGCCATCGCAAGCAGCGCGAAGGGCAGATTCTGCGCCTGCTGCGCCAGGGCGACGACCTGACCATCGCGGCGATGACCGCGCGCATGTATGTCGGGCTGAACCCCAGGCTGCTTCCGGCGGCGGAACGCTCGGTCATGGCGCATCTCTACGACCTGCGCACACGCGGGCTGGTCCGCGAGGAAGGAGCATCATGGACGAGCGCGGCGTGACCTCTCCCGAGCCCGCAACTCCGTCACGCGGCGGTGTCGGCCTGCTCCTGACCAAGGTGGCCGGCGTGCTGGTGCTGCTGGTCCTGGCGGGCCTGATCGCCATATGGGGCGTGCAGCGCTATATCGCCGACCGGCTGACCCCCGATCCGACGACGATCGCGCGGGCGAGTCTGGACGGGCTTCGCGAGCAGAACCGGCTGTCCGCCTTCGCCGCGCGCTATGTCGCGGTCGTCACCTCGCGCCAGTCGCAACTGGGTTTTTCGACCGAGCGGACGCTGATCATGCCGGGCATGGTCCGCTATGAGGTCGATCTGGGCAAGCTGCGCCAGCAGGATGTCCGCTGGGACGCTGGCAACCGCACCCTGTCGGTCACATTGCCGCCGGTGGAGATCGACGGGCCGCAGGTCGATCTGGCGGCGATCCGCGAATATGGCTCGGGCGGCGTGCTGACCACCTTTACCGATGCCGAGCAGCGGCTGGACGCCGCCAATCGCACTGCCGGACAGGTCGAGTTGATGCGCCAGGCCCGCGCGCCGTCGCCGATGAAGCTGGCGCGCGATGCGACCCGCCGTGCGGTGGAGCGGAGCTTTGCCATGCCGCTACGCGCCGCCGGGGTGGATGCGACCGTGAAGGTGCACTTTTCCGACGAGTCGCCCAACGACGAACATTGGGACACCACCCGCACGGTGCAGGAGGTTCTGGGCAACGCGGGTTAACGTCACCGATTGTCGGCGCACGCGCGTGCGCCTAGGGGAAATGACATGACCATCCAGACGAATCTGACGGGCCTCGACCTGCGCGCCGAGATCGACCGCCTCCGCAAGGAACGCAACGCCGTCATCCTCGCCCATTATTATCAGAAGCCCGAGATTCAGGACCTGGCCGATTTCGTCGGCGACAGCCTGGACCTCAGCCGCAAGGCGCAGGCGACCGATGCGGACGTCATCGCCTTTTGCGGGGTGCGCTTCATGGCGGAGACGGCCAAGATCCTGTCGCCCGACAAGATCGTGGTCCTGCCCGACATGGCCGCCGGGTGCAGTCTGGAGGATAGCTGTCCCCCGGAGCAGTTCGCCGAGTTCCGCGCCCAGCACCCGGACCATATCGCGCTGACCTATATCAACTGCTCGACCGAGGTGAAGGCGCTTTCCGACATCATCGTGACGTCATCCTCTGCCGAGCAGATCCTGTCGCAGATCGATCCCGATCAGAAGATCATCTTCGGCCCCGACCGCAATCTCGGCGGCTATCTGGCGCGCAAGACCGGGCGCGAGATGCTGCTCTGGCCGGGCGTGTGCATCGTGCACGAGGCGTTCAGCGAGACCGAACTGCTCAAGCTGCGTGCCCAGTATCCCGATGCGCCGATCGCCGCGCATCCCGAATGTCCCGCCGTCATCCTCGACCATGCCGATTATGTCGGATCGACGCGCGGCATCCTGGAATTCGCGCAAACCGTGACCGGTGACACGCTGATCGTCGCGACCGAGCCGCACATCATCCACCAGATGCAGAAGGCGATGCCGGGCAAGACCTTCATCGGCGCGCCGGGCGCGGACGGCAACTGCAACTGCAATATCTGCCCGTACATGGCGCTGAACACGATGGAGAAGCTGTATCTGGCGCTCCGCGACCTGACCCCGCGCGTCGAGATCGAGGAAGGGCTGCGGCTCCAGGCCAAGAAGAGCCTCGACGCGATGCTGACGCTCGCCAGCGGCACGGTGGGCCAGGGCGATCTGGGTCCGGTCCGCGCGGGATGATCGACGGGTTCGACCTCGACGCTTTCGTGACGGCGACGCTGGCCGAGGATCTGGGGCCGGGGGGCGACATCACCTCCGCCGCCGTGATCCCGGGCGAGGCGCGCTTCATCGGCACCATGGCCAGCCGTGACGCGATCACCGTCGCCGGGCTGCCCATTGCCGAGGCGTTCTTTCGCCGCCTCGACCCGGATGTGGTGATCGAGCGGCTGGTCGAGGATGGGGCGAGCGTCGCACCGGGCACCGCGTTGCTCCGCCTGTCGGGCAAGGCACGGGCGATGCTGACGGCCGAGCGTTCGGCGCTCAACACCGTCCAGCACCTGTCGGGCATCGCGACGATGACGGCGGCCTATGTCGCCGCGATCGAGGGGACCGGCGCGACGCTGCTCGATACCCGCAAGACGATCCCCGGCCTTCGCCTGATCGAGAAATACGCGACCCGCATGGGTGGCGCGCAGAACCATCGCATGGGCCTGTGGGATGCGGCGATGATCAAGGACAATCACGTCGCGGTCGCGGGCGGGATCGGCCAGGCCGTGACGGCCGCCAAGCATGCGGGGATCGCCCGGATCATCGTCGAGGTCGACCATCTCGACCAGATCGAGCCCGCGCTGGCGGCGGGGGCGACTCATCTGCTGCTCGACAATATGGGCCCGGCGCAATTGGCGCAGGGCGTCGCCCTGGTCGAGGGGCGCGTGCCGACCGAGGCATCGGGCGGCGTCCGGCTGGACACCATTCGCGCGCTGGCGGAAACCGGCGTGACCTATATCAGCGTGGGCCGCTTGACCCAGTCGGCCCCGGCGGCGGATATCGGACTGGATTTCGCCGCCGCCTGACGACGGCGTTTCGTGAAGGGGAAAAGGGCGTGCGACCGAAATCGGTGATATTGGGCGAGCGGCTGTCGTTCCTCGCCATCCTGTTGCTGCTCGTGCTGGCGGTGCTCGGCTGGAACGATACGGTGGCGCAGGCGGGGGTGGCGATCGCGGTGATCGCCAATGGCTTGCTGATCGGGCTGTTCCTGTTGGCGACCCTGCTGGTCACGCGGATGGCGAGCCGGGGCGGACTGGTCTTCCTGGTGATCCTGACCGTGCTGAATCTGCTCGGTTTTCTGTATCAGGTGTCCGAAGGCGCGCTGGCGCAGGGGCTGTTCGGGGTGCTGACCAGCGTGCAGGCGGCGGCGTCGCTGGTCGCCGTCGTCATGCTGATGCGGCCCAATGCGATGGCCTGGTATCGCACCATGGCGGAGGTGAGTGAGGCATGAAGACGACCCTGATCGCGCTGGCGATGCTGGCGGCACCGCAACTGGCGGGCGCGCAGACGCTGCAATGCTCCGCCCCGATGGCCACGCAGAGCATCCGCCCCGATCTGCCCAGCGACAGCCAGCCGGTGCGTGTCCTGCCCATCGGCGGCTATACGCTGGCCATCACCTGGAGCCCGCAATATTGCCGCGATCCCAAGGGGGACAGCCGTTTCCAGTGCGGATCGGGCAACCGCTTCGGCTTCACCCTGCATGGGCTTTGGCCCGATGGGGTGGGCAAGGACTGGCCGCAATATTGCCGCCCGACCGCGATTCTGCCCCAGCCGGTCGTGCGCCGTCACATCTGCGCCACGCCTTCGGCCCAGTTGATGCAGCATGAATGGGCCAAGCACGGCACCTGCATGGCGGGCTATAGCCCGTCGCGCTATTTCACCCAGTCGAACGGCTTGTACCACCGCCTGCGCTTCCCCGACATGAATGCGCTGTCACGCCGTAGCGCGCTGACCGCAGGCGATCTGGCGAGTGCGGTGGCGGCGGCGAACCGGGGCATGACTGCCGACATGATGCGCGTGACCGCGACCCGCGACGGCTGGCTGGACGAAATCTGGATCTGCCTGAACAAGGCGTTCCGCTATAGCCGCTGCCCGGCCCATCAGGGCGGATTGTCGCCCAGCGCGCCGATCAAGATCTGGCGCGGGGCACGCTGAGCCGGTTATCCCTCCACCGTCACGGTGGAGGGGTGATGCTTGTCGAGATGCTTGCGGATGATCCGCAGGTTCCGGGTGTTGGACCGGAACAGCACGTCCGCCGCATCGCCGATCAGCGGCACGAAGCCCAGCACCGCGTCGAAGCCGACATTGCCCATCATCCGCAGCATCTGGAACTTCGACAGGCCGAGATTGCGCGCCTCCCAGATGATATAGCTGCCCAGCGCGGCGGCGGCGATATCGCCGACGACGGGGACCAGCCCCAGCACCACGTCCAGCCCGATCGGGCGGTTGATGCCGGGCAGCACGACCACGCGCTCCAGCATGGCCTCCATCGCCTCGATCCGGCGACGGCTGGCGGCGATCCCCTTGTCGAGAGGAAGCACGTCGAAGGCGCCGGGATCGATACGGGATGCGTTGGCCATGGCTATCAGTTGGGGGTGCCCCGCAGATGGTTCAATGGATGCCATGCGCGACTATTGGCCTGATATTGCCGCAAGCGATTGGCGACGAGCGACCAGCGCAGCGGGCGGGCCAGCGGAATGAAGGGCGTGTCGGCGTTCAATGCGGCATCGGCAAGGGCGATGGCCCGGCTCCGCTCCGCCAGCGTGGGAGCGAGCCGCGCCTGCTCGATCGCCGCCTGGGCCGCCTCGCCACAGGGCGCGCAGGCGGTGGCGATATACCAGCGGGCGCTGTCGAAGGGCGCGACCGCATCGATCAGCCGCAGATCGGCGGGCGCGTCGCTCGCCACCCGTTCCGGCGTGATGCCGATGCGCAGCAGGGTCGCGCCGATCTGCCCGTAGAGCAGGTTCGCGCCGGGCCCGTCGGGTAGTGCGATCCGCAGCCTGACCGGCTGTCCCCATGCCGCGACCCGGGCGCGTGCACCCGCGCGCCGTTCGTCCAGCGTCAGCAGCGCCCAGCCTGGGATTTGCGGCGGAGCATCCGAATCCAGCGCATCGGGCAGCAATCGGTCGGTCGCCTCCCAATTGGGCGCCACCGCTGACAGCAATGCCGCCCGGTCGAATGCCGATGACAGGGCCTGGCGATTGGCGGGATCGGCCAGAAAGCCTTGGCGATTGGCGATGGACAGTCCGAACAGCCCGGCGGCAGGATCGATTCGGACGGCGGCGGGGTTGATCTGTGCGCCGTCCAGCAACGGCCATTCCGCGAACCGCCCCCCCAGCATCAGGTCCGACCCACCCTGGGCAAAACGCAGGATCGCGCGGGCCGGACTCTCGGAGATCAGGCGGACATCGTCCTCGGGCGCCGGTGCAGCATCGTCGTCGGGCTCGGCACGCCGGGGATCGGGAATGGGGCGAAGCAGCGGCGGCGGCCCGGCGCGGATGATCCGGAACGGTCCCGTGCCATGCCGCGTCCGATCGATGATCGCCATTTCGGGCTGGGCGAACAGCTTGAGCAGGTCGGGACGGGGCCGTGAGAGTCGCACCTCGATGACCTGCGGGGTCATCACGACGATCTCGTCGATCGCGGTCAGGAACGGCGCGAGCGGATTGCCGGATCGCGGAGAGGCGAGGCGGCGGAGGATCGGCACGATTTGCTCGGCGGTGACGGGGCTGCCATCATCCCACTTCGCCTCGCGCAGGCGGAAGATGAAGCTGCCGCCGTCATCGATGACTATCCAGCGTTCGGCCAGTCCCGGCTCGATCTGTCCATTGGCATCGAACCGGACCAGCCCCTGCGCCAGCGAATCCCGCAACAGGCGATGCGATGTATCGCCATCGGCGAAGCCGGATCGGCCGGGGCCTGATACGCCGCCGCTTCGCCCGTGAACCGCACTGACGGTCACCGCTCCGGTATCGGCCTGGCGGTTACAGCCGCCGACGGACAGAAGCGCGACGGCCAGAGCCATGGTGCGGACGGCGGGACTCGAACCCGCACTCCAGGGGAAGCCGATTTTAAGTCGGCAGCGTCTACCGGTTTCGCCACGTCCGCGCACGGGCACAGGAAGAGACGAGGTCGCCGCAAAGGTCAAGTGAAGACCGGTCGTCAGGCTATGATAGTATTGCCTGTCTCCCGCTCCACTGCCGGATGCGCGCGAAAAGGGATCAGCCGGCCTCGACGTTCAGGCGAGCGCGCATTTCCTTGCCGGGCTTGAAATAGGGAACGCGCTTGGCGATGACCTCGACGGTTTCGCCGGTGCGGGGATTGCGTCCGGTACGTGCGCCGCGCGAGCGGGTCGAAAAGGCGCCGAAGCCGCGCAGTTCAACACGACCGTCATCCGCAAGACGTTTTGTGATTTCGTCAAAGAAGATAGTCACGATCAACTCGACTTCACGCGGGTTGAGCCCCGGATTGTGTTGACCGATTTTCTGCACCAGTTCCGAACGGATCATCGTCTAGTCCCAAGCTATAGACCAGCCGTTCCTAACCTGTGTTTCTCGCTGCTGAAAGTGTTTTTATTATACAATTAAGCAACGGGTATGTCTAATTATGTCAAACATGCACGAAACCGGGACATGCTTAAAAAAACATGCCCCGGTCCAGTGGTTTACTTCTGCGTACGAGCCTTCAGTGCTTCGCCCAGAATATCGCCCAGCGACGCGCCCGAGTCGGACGAACCATACTGAGCCACCGCCTGCTTCTCTTCGGCGATCTGCATCGCCTTGACCGAGAAGGTCGGCTTCTTCGAACGATCGAAGCCGGTGACCATCGCGTCAAACTTCTGGCCGACCTGGAAGCGCTCGGGGCGCTGCTCGTCACGGTCGCGACCCAGATCGGTGCGCTTGATGAAGCCGGTCGCGCCATCGTCGCCCGCCTGGACTTCGAGGCCCGCATCGCGGACTTCGAGGACGGTCACGGTGACGACCTGATTCTTGTTCAGGCGATCGCCAGCCGCAGCCACGCCGCCGGCGACGGGGCCGCCGCGCTCGAGCTGCTTCATGCCGAGCGAGATACGCTCCTTCTCGGGGTCGATGTCCAGGACCACGGCCTGAACGACTTCGCCCTTGCGGTGCAGGTTGAGGGCATCCTCACCCGACACGCCCCAGGCGATGTCCGACATGTGGACCATGCCGTCGACATCGTTGTCCAGGCCGATGAACAGGCCGAACTCGGTCGCGTTCTTGACTTCGCCCTCGACGGTCGAGCCGATCGGATGGGCAGCGGCGAACGCTTCCCACGGATTGGCCTGGGCCTGCTTGAGACCCAGCGAGATGCGGCGCTTTTCCTGATCGACTTCGAGAACGACCACATCGACTTCCTGCGAGGTCGAGACGATCTTGCCCGGATGGACATTCTTCTTGGTCCAGGACATTTCCGACACGTGGACCAGGCCTTCGATGCCCGGCTCCAGTTCGACGAACGCACCATATTCGGTGATGTTCGTGACGCGGCCCGACAGCTTGGCGCCGACCGGATACTTCGAACCGGCACCATCCCACGGATCGCTCTCAAGCTGCTTCATGCCGAGCGAGATGCGCTGCGTGTCCTTGTTGATGCGGATGATCTGCACCTTCACGGTGTCGCCGATCGCGATCATCTCCGACGGATGATTGACGCGCTTGTACGACAGGTCGGTGACGTGCAGCAGGCCGTCGATGCCGCCCAGGTCAACGAACGCACCATAGTCGGTGATGTTCTTGACGACGCCGTCGATGATCTGACCCTCGGCCAGGCTCTGGATCAGGCCCGAACGCTGCTCGGCGCGGGTTTCTTCCAGAACGGCGCGACGCGACACGACGATGTTGCCGCGCTTGCGGTCCATCTTCAGGATCTGGAACGGCTGCGGGATGTCCATCAGCGGGGTGACGTCGCGGACGGGGCGGATATCGACCTGGCTACCGGGCAGGAACGCCACGGCGCCGTTCAGGTCGACGGTGAAGCCACCCTTCACGCGGCCGAAGATCACGCCTTCGACGCGGGCCGACTTCGAGAATTCGAGCTCCAGCTTGTCCCAGGCGGCCTCGCGGCGCGCGCGGTCGCGGCTGAGCATCGCTTCGCCGTGCATGTTCTCGACGCGGTCGACATAGACCTCGACTTCGTCGCCGACCTTCAGGTCGGCCTTCTGGCCGGGGGCAGCGAATTCGCGGAGGGGCACACGGCCTTCCGACTTCAGACCGACGTCGATGACGGCCATGTCGTTTTCGATCGCGGTGACGGTGCCATGCACGACGCGACCCTCGAAGCTGTCGGCACCGCCGAACATGTCATCGAGCATCGCCGCGAAATCGTCGCGCGTGGGCTGGGGGTTGGTTGCCATAAAAGGGTTAGGTTCCTGATAGTTTTCCGCCTCCGGTCCGGGCGATTCCCAAGACCTTCGACGATGGCCGCGCCGACCCCATGCCGACGCCACCAGGCCCGAAGATGGTACTGACACACGGAAAAGCGGCGGTCCGCCAGAAATGCGGAAAGGACGCTGGGGGCATGGCCCCGCGTCAGCCTCTCCGCGGAACAGGGTCCGCGAGCGCGCCGCCTATAGCCGAAAAGGGGATTTCGCGCAAGGAGAGGGCATCCTCCCCGGCACGGGGAGGATCAGCGCGCCTTGGCGGTCACCTGCGCGTCGACGAAGTGGATCGCGCGGGCCACCGCTGCGTCGATCGTCAGGTTGGAGGTATCCAGCGCCGCCGCATCCGCCGCCTGGGTGAGGGGGGCCGTGGCCCGGCCACTGTCCCGTTCGTCTCTCGCCCGGATATCGGCGAGCACTTGCTCGAACGTCACGTCCGCGCCGTTCTCGGCCAGTTCGTTGTGTCGACGGCGCGCACGGACCTGGGGGCTGGCCTTGACGAACAGCTTGGCGTCGGCGTCGGGTGCGATGACCGTGCCGATATCGCGCCCGTCGAGGATCGCGCCGCCCGGCTGGTTGGCGAACCGCTTCTGCCGCTGGAGCAGCGCCGCGCGGACCAGCGGATGCGCGGATACGATCGAAGCAAGCTTGCCCGTCTCGTCATCACGCAACGACGGATCGGCCAGCAACGCGTCGTCGAACCCGCATGCCGCGATCGCATCGGCTTCGCGGGTCGGGTCGAGATCCATCGCCCGCACCGTCGCTGCCACCGCGCGATAGAGCAGGCCGGTATCGAGATGCGGCAGGCCGTAATGCTTCGCCAGAGCGCGGGCGATGGTGCCCTTGCCGCTCGCCGCCGGTCCGTCGACAGCGATGATCATGCAAAGGCTCCCAGCTTTTCCAGCGTGTCGAAGAAGAGGGGGTAGCTGGTGGCGACCGGCGCGGCGTCGTCCAGCGTCACGGACTCGCGGGCGTGGAGCGCGGCGATCGTCATGCTCATCGCGATCCGGTGGTCGAGCAACGTGGCGATGGTCGCGCCGCCGGGGATCGGATCGCCGCCCGTGCCGGTCACGGCCATGCCGTCCTCATATTCCTCGCAAGCGACGCCACAGGCTCCCAGCGCATCGGCCATGGCGGTGATGCGATCCGATTCCTTGACGCGCAATTCTTCCGCCCCGCGAGCGATGGTGGTGCCCTTGGCGAAGGCCGCCGCGACGAACAGCACGGGATATTCGTCGATCATGCTCGGCGTCAGTTCGGGCGGAACCTCGATCGCCGAGAGCGGGGCGTGACGGACGCGCAGGTCCGCGACCGGCTCGCCGCCGACGATTCGGGCGTCGAGTTCGGTGATATCGGCGCCCATCATCCTCAGCGCGGCGATGATGCCGGTGCGGGTCGGGTTCATGCCGACATTGGTGATGGTCACATCCGCGCCCGGCACGATCGAGCCGGCGACCAGCCAGAAAGCGGCCGATGACGGATCGCCCGGTACGACGATATTCTGCGGCTTCAACTCCGCCTGTCCACGAATCGTGATGACCCGGCCTTCGGGGGAGGGGGTGACGGTCAGGTCCGCACCGAATCCCGCCAGCATCCGCTCGCTATGGTCGCGGGTGGCGATCGGCTCGATCACGGTCGTCTCGCCCGGCGTATTGAGACCCGCGAGCAGGATCGCCGACTTCACCTGTGCCGAGGCGACGGGCAGGGTATAGCGGATCGGCACGGCGGGGTTGATCCCGCGAACCATCAGGGGCAGGCGGCCGCCCGGGGTATCCTGAAAGACCGCGCCCATCTGCGACAGCGGCTCGATCACCCGGCCCATCGGGCGCTTGGAGAGCGAGGCGTCGCCGACAAAGGTCGCGGTGATCGGATGGCTGGCGACCAGACCCATCAACAGGCGCGTCGAGGTGCCCGAATTGCCCATGTCGAGCGCGGTTTCGGGCTGGAGCAGCCCGCCGACGCCGACGCCGTGGATCACCCATAGCCCGTCGTCCTGCCGGACGATATCCGCGCCCATCGCGCGCATCGCGGCGGCGGTGGCGAGCACATCCTCACCCTCCAGCAACCCCTCGACGCGGCTTTCACCGACCGCGAGCGCGGAGAGCATCAGCGAGCGATGGCTGATCGATTTGTCGCCCGGAACGGCGATGGTGCCGCGAAGGGCGGCGGCGGCTCGCACGGTGCGAGGCTGGGGAAGAGTGTGCGCCATAGATGGCGCGGGCTTTTGACAGGGGCCTTGCGCTGTGGCAAGGCGCGCCCACTTTTCGCTCCGGCGGAAAACCCAATCCGAAAGGTGATACACGGCATGATCAAGCCGGAATGGGGCACGAAGCGTACGTGCCCGAAATGCGCGACGCGCTTTTACGACCTCGAAAAGGACGACCCTGTCACCTGCATCAATTGCGGGACGCAGTGGGAGCCCGAGCCCATCCTGAAGTCGAAGCAGCCTCTGCCGTTCGAGCAGAACAAGCCCGAAAACAAGGAAGCCGACAGCGATCTGGCGGGCGGTGACGACGAAGATCTGGACATCACCGGTGAGGACGAAGAGCCCTCGCCCGACGATGAAGTCGATCTGGGTGGCGACGACGATCTGGGCGTGGAAACGTCCAGCGAGGACGACGAACACTAAGGTGTCGGAACGGCTCGGCGGGCGCTCGAAAAAAGTGCTTGCCGAGCCCCGGCGGCCCCGCTACTGGGCTGCCTCCACAGCGGAACGGGGCCGTAGCTCAGCTGGGAGAGCGCTGCAATGGCATTGCAGAGGTCAGGGGTTCGATCCCCCTCGGCTCCACCATTCCGCCGGATGATTCAGCGCGATTCGATCCGCTGACAGGCAAGCCCGCATCCCGCCGGGCATAGCCGAAATCGATGGGGCCGTAGCTCAGCTGGGAGAGCGCTGCAATGGCATTGCAGAGGTCAGGGGTTCGATCCCCCTCGGCTCCACCATTCACGAGTAGATTGAATTGGGCGTCACCTGACCGGTGGGGCCTTTTGCGCGTTTCGGCCTCACCGCTTCCGCAACGCCGGAGCGGCGCGGACGGCGGTGGGATTGCCCGTGACGGACCGTCCGGTTCGCTTGGGAGGATCGCATCCAGGCCAGGAGAGGCAAAGCCCGGATCAGAAAGGCGGTCGAGTGTTTCGCATGGGCCGCAAGCCGATCGCGCGCATAGGGCATGCAGGCTTCCTATCCGCCGACATTTCCCGTGCGACGATGATGGTTCGGCACGTCCGGGATAGGAAAAAGGCCGGGCCGATCGACGGCCCGGCCCCTGTGATTACGCCGCCAGCCCGTGATGGCGCAGCAGCGCGTCCGGCTGCGGTGCGCGGCCCCGGAAGGCGCGGAAATTCTCCGCCGCCGGGCGGCTCGCCCCGCGTGCCAGCACCTCGCGGCGGAAACGGTCGCCCGCCGCCTGGCCTTCCTCAGCGAATGCGGCGAAGGCGTCCGCCGACAGTAGCTCGGCCCAGAGATAGCTGTAATAGCCCGCCGCATAGCCCCCCGCGAAGATGTGGCTGAAGCTGTGCGGGAAGCGATTCCACTCCGGCGGACGGATCACCGCCACTTCGTCGCGCACCGCGTTCAGCACCTCCATCACCCGGCCGCCCGTTGCCGGATCGTAATCCCGGTGGAGCCGCAGGTCGAAGGTCGCGAACTCTATCTGGCGGAGCAGGAACAGCCCGGCCTGGAAACGCCGCGCCGCCAGCATCTTGGCGAAAAGGTCATCGGGCAGCGGCTCGCCGGTTTCGACATGCGCCGACAAGGCGGTCAGCGTGGCACGGTCCCAGGCGAAATTCTCCATGAACTGGCTGGGCAACTCGACCGCATCCCATTCCACGCCCGAAATCCCGCCGATCGACGGCAGATCGACCTCGGTCAGCAGATGGTGCAACACATGGCCGAACTCGTGCAGCAGCGTGACGACATCGCCATGCGCCAGCAGGGCAGGGGTGTCGCCGGTCGCGGGCGGGAAGTTGCAGGTCAGATAGGCGATCGGCCGGTGGAAGCGATCGGCATCGCGGAAGCGCGGACGGCACACATCCATCCAGGCGCCACCGCGTTTCCCTGCACGCGCATGGAAATCGCAATAGACACCCGCGACGATCTCGCCGCTTTGGTCCTGCACGTCATAATAGCGGACATCGGCGTTCCACACCGACACGCCCGCACGCTCGACCAGACGGATGCCGTAAAGCCGCTCGATCAGCGCGATCGTGCCCTCCATCACGCGGGGCAGGGGGAAATAGGCGCGGATCGCCTCGCGATCGACGCCGAAGCGCTCGCGGCGCATATGCTCGGCGACGTAACCCGTGTCCCAGGGTTCCAGCTTGGCGATGCCGAACTTTTCGGCGGCATAGGCGCTCGCCTCGGCCAGTTCGCGCTCGGCGAGCGGGCGCGCGCGGGTGGCCAAGTCGGACAGGAAAGCCAGCGCCTCGTCCGCCGACTGCGCCATCTTGGTTTCGACCGAACGCGCCGCAGCGTCACTGAACCCGAGAAGCTGGGCCGCCTCGTGACGCAATGCCAGGATACGGTCGATCCGTGCGCTGTTGTCGTGGCTGGGATCGGCGGCCTGGTCAGAGGCGCGGGTGGCGTAAGCCTTGGCCACACGCGCTCGAAGGTCGCGATTGTCGGCCTGGGTCAGGATCGCCTGGACGCTGGGTTCGCGCAGCGTGACCAGCCAGCCGTCCAACTCCTTCTCGGCGGCATAGGCGGCCAGGATCGCCTTCGCATTGTCGGTCAGGCCCGACAGCAGTGCCTCGTCGGTGACACGCTCGCTCCACGCCTCGCTCGAATCGAGTACGGCATTGCCGAATTCGGTGGTCAGCTTGTTCAGCTCGACCCCGATCTCTCGGAAGCGCGCCTTGGCGGCATCGTCCAGCGCCACGCCCGACAAGGTGAAATCGCGCCGCGCCAGCACCACGGCGCGCGCCTCCGCCTCGGTCAGCGGCGCCAGGTCCACCCGGGTGAAGGCGGCGAACAGGCGCGGGTCCTGTCCCGCCTCCAGCCCATATTCCGCCAGCCTGGCCTGCGCCTCGGCAAAGGCGGCGCGCAGTTCGGGCGTGTCGGCGACAGAATGGAGATGGCTTGCCGGCGACCAGCCGCGCGCGATCGCGAAGCCCGCCCGCTCGCTGGCCAATACGACATCGGCGAAATCGCTGGCGTTGGAGCCGCCGATCCGGTCGGCGGCGGCGCGCGCGTCGGCGATCATCTGGTCGACGGCCGGAACCAGATGCTCCGGCCGGATCGCGGCGAAATCGGGAAGGTCGGTATCGGCAAGAAGCGGATTCATGGTCATTCGGCGTCCTTGAGAAACATATGTCGCAGGCTCATCTCGGCAGCGTCGACGCTTTCGGCAAGGCCCTGTTGCGCCAGCCAGCGTCGATCATGGTGGCAATCGGCATAGCGCGCGCCGTGGTCGCAGATCAGGGTGGCGACCGAACCGACCTGTTCGGCGGCCGTCATTTCCAGCGCCAGCATCGCGGTTGCGACGAAGTTCGTTCCCGTCGACGGGCCCACCGGACGGCCGAGCAGTTCGCTGGCGATCCGCATCCCGGCGATCGACACGGCATCGGGCAGCTTCATCATCCGGTCGATCGTACCGGGCAGGAAGGACGGCTCGACTCGCGGACGTCCGACCCCCTCGATTCGCGATGGCTGGGTGCAGCGTGCCGCGGGATCCCCGTCGCGATACCCCGCAAAAAAGGCGCTATGTTCGACATCGGCGACGCACAGCCGGGTCGGCAGACCGCGATGGCGGCAATGGCGTCCGATGGTAGCGGCGGTCCCGCCGGTGCCCGCACCGACGACGATCCAATCGGGGACCACATGCGGCTCGCCCGCCATCTGGGTCAGGATCGCCGAACCGATATTGTCGCAGCGCCAGTCGGTCGCCGGGGCGGCGTTGGTGAACTGGTCGAGATAGACCCCACCCAGCGCATCGGCCAGATCGCGGGCTTCGTCATACAGCCGGTGCGGCGCGACCAGATGGCACTGCCCCCCCTGAGCGGCGATGGCCCGGATCTTGGCGGGCGCGGTGCTGGCGGGCATGACGGCGTGAAAGGGCAGGTCGAGCAGCCGTGCGAAATAGGCCTCCGATACCGCGGTCGAGCCGGACGACGCTTCTACCAAAGGCCGCCCCTCGCGGATCACGCCCGCGACGACGCCGCTGGTGAAGAGCGAACGCGCCAGCCGGTGCTTCAGGCTGCCGGTCGGGTGCGCCGACTCGTCCTTCATATAGAGATCGATCGAGGGAGCCGCCGGCAGGTGAAGCGCCAGCAACGGCGTCTCCGGGCAGCGACGCCGGTCGCGGTCGAGCACGCCCAGCGCACGGGCGACAAAATCCCGGTCAATCGGGCGCTCGGCCGTCACGATCCCCAGCCGCTCGGCCGCCGAAGCATGGCTGGATGTGTCCTGATGGGGTGGATTCGCGGTGGTCATCAACATCGACTTTTCCTTATTCGTCGATAAGAATATGCGGAATCACCTGCCAAATCATACCAAAGCTGCGGTGTAATCGCGGTTGGAATGTAAGAAATTTGCGGATCAACGCGCCATGATCGATAAAATTGACACTGCCATTCTTACCCAGCTTCAATCCGACGCCAGCCTTTCGGTCGCGGAGATCGCGATCCGGGTGAACCTCTCCCAAAATGCCTGCTGGCGGCGCATCCGGCGGCTCGAGGAAGAGGGGTATATCCTGAAGCGCGTCGCGCTGCTCGATCCCGAAAAGCTGGAGGCCGGCATGGCGGTGTTCGTCAGCGTCCGTACCGCCGAGCACTCTGCCGAGTGGCTGGACACCTTCGCGCGCGCGGTCAGCGATATGCCTGAGGTGGTCGAATTCTATCGGATGGCGGGGGAGGTCGATTATCTGCTGAAGATCCGCGTCGCCGACATCAAGGCTTATGACCGCGTATATAAGCGGCTGATCGAACGGGTGAGGCTGGTCGATGTCAGCGCGGCCTTCGCCATGGAGGAGATCAAGCATAGTACCGCCATCCCGCTACCCGGACGATAGCCCAATCCGATACCAATTGCATTTTATGCAACTCAATTTGCTCATGTTGCATTTGCGTAAACCGTCGTTGCGGTGCACAAGGATCGGGCCTTTCAGGCATCCTCTCCTAAAAACTTTTCGGCCGGTCGCATGACCGGCCTTTTTTTTGGCCGGAATTTCCCCTACGGAATTCCGGCATCACCCGCCAAACACACAAACAGAATCGATAATCAGGAGCGGAAGCCGCCGGTAGGACCGGCATCGGCAGGGCGATCGGGATGGGGGTTGAGCGATTCGGGCATTGCTCCCCCCAACTTCCACGGCGCGATTCGCGCGCTCCCTGACCATCCTAAGGTGACATTACGGCTCTCCGGGGTCTATTCCTCCGATTTCGCGATACGTTCGCCTGACCAGGTCCGGCATCGCATCATTCGACCGAGGAGCGCCCGTGATCCAGCGCCTGTTTTCCGTATTCGAACCTTTCGTACTGAGCCTTTTGGGAACGGTGCTGCTGGCGACCGTCCTGCCCGCGCAGGGTGGGTTCGCCACCTTCGCCTCTTATCTGGCGGATGCCGGGATCGTGCTGCTCTTCTTCCTGCACGGTGCCAAGCTTTCCCGCGATGCGATCTGGGTCGGTCTGCGCAACTGGCCGCTGCATCTGGCGGTGCTGGCGTCGACCTTCCTGTTGTTTCCGGTGCTGGGCCTGGGGCTGTCGCACCTGCCGGGTGTCGATTCGTCCTTCGCGGCGGGCTTGCTGTTTCTGACGCTGCTCCCTTCGACGGTGCAGTCCTCCATCGCCTTCACCGCCATCGCGCGGGGCAATGTGGCGGCGGCGATATGCAGTGCATCCTTTTCGAATCTGCTCGGCATCGTGCTGACCCCGGCGCTGGTCGCACTGTTGATGCGGGTGAACGGCGGGGCGGGGGTGTCGCTTGCCTCGATCGAAGGAATCCTGATTCAATTGCTCGCGCCCTTCGTGGCAGGGCATCTGTTGAGGCCATGGATCGGCGGCTTTGTCGGTCGCCACAAGTCCTTGCTGACGATCGTCGATCGCGGATCGATCCTGCTGGTCGTCTATACGGCCTTCGGCGCGGCGGTGGTGGAAGGGTTGTGGACCCGGGTGTCGCCGGGCGACCTGGGGCAACTGATCCTTCTATGCATGCTGCTGCTGGGCATCGTTCTGGCCGCGACCTATGCGATCGCACGGGCGATGCGCCTTTCCCCGGAGGACGCGATCGTCCTCCAATTCTGCGGATCGAAGAAGAGCCTGGCCTCCGGCGTCCCGATGGCGGGCGTGCTGTTCCCGGCGGCACAGGTCGGCGTGATCCTGTTGCCCGTCATGCTGTTCCACCAGATCCAGCTGATCGCCTGCGCGATGCTCGCTCGGCATTATGGGGACAGGGCGGGGAGGGAGGGCGAAGAGCCGAGCCGCACGCTTTGACAGAGGGATATGACGCTGCGGTGCAAGAAAAATGGCAGTGATGTGAAAAAAGCTGTTGACCCGAATCGCGGGTCGGCCTAGAGGGGTTTCACCGCAGCGGTGGTCGCCGAGACTGACCGATGCAGCTACGACAGACTGGCGCGCTTGGGGCCCTGGGAACGGGGTGGACTGGTGTTGCCGGTGATTTGTTGTCTGGCTCTTTGACATTGTAGGTTAGATGAAGGGACATGCGGGCGGCGGCTTGGCGGTTGTCCTGGGCATTCAAGGTGCTCGGGGATCGTTAACAAGCTTTAAGCCAGTTCGTATGTCTCGTTACATATCCACTTGAATATGTGATGTGCAGGAATTGGCTCCTTGAAGTGAGCGGTTT
>NZ_JAXCMJ010000021.1:0-55947 GCF_038084995.1 Sphingomonas sp. 2378 | reverse complement strand
GCCCCCCCCCCCTGCGGGAGGGGAGCGGTGTGGGGCGACGTGTCGTCCCTCCACCACCCAAAGGGGATGGACCAGCAGATGGCGCAATCGGGCTCCCCTAGGCACGCCCCTCCCGCAAGCGGGAGGGGATGGGGGAGGGAAAGCCGCTGGCGAAGACCTCAATGAGACTCCCCTCCCGCAAGCAAGAGGGGAGAAGAACGCCCCCTTACTTGGCCTTCAACGCCGCCTGCGCCGCGGCCAACCGCGCGATCGGCACGCGGTAGGGGCTGGCGGACACGTAATCCAGCCCGACCTGCTCGCAAAAGGCGATCGACGCCGGATCGCCGCCATGCTCACCGCAAATGCCCAGCTTGATCCCCGGCCGCGTCGCCCGGCCCCGCTCGGCGGCCAGGCTTACCAGTTCGCCGACACCCTCGACATCCAGGCTGACGAACGGGTCCTTGGCGTAGATGCCCTTCTCGACATAGACGCCCAGGAAGCGCGCGGCATCGTCACGGCTGACGCCCAGGGTCGTCTGGGTCAGGTCGTTGGTGCCGAAGGAGAAGAACTCGCCCACTTCGGCGATCTCGCCCGCCTTGAGCGCGGCGCGCGGCAGTTCGATCATCGTGCCGACCAGATATTCGACCGTCCTGCCCCGCTCGGCGAAGACCGCCTGCGCCGCCTTGTCGACCACCGCCTTCATCAGTTCCAGTTCGCGGCGGGTGGCGACCAGCGGGATCATCACCTCGGGAATCGGGGCCTCACCCGACTTCTCCGCCACGTCCAACGCCGCCTCGAAGATCGCCCGCGCCTGGATCTCGTAGATTTCGGGATAGGTCACGCCCAGACGACATCCGCGATGGCCGAGCATCGGGTTGAACTCGTGCAGTTCGTTCGCCCGGCGCTTCAGCGTATCGACATCGACGCCCGCCGCGGTGGCGACCTCGGCGAACTCGGCCTCCTGCTGCGGCAGGAATTCGTGCAGCGGCGGGTCGAGCAGGCGCACCGTCACCGGCAGGCCCGCCATCACCTCGAAGATCGCGGTGAAGTCGGCGCGCTGCTCGGGCAGCAGCTTGGCGAGCGCGGCGCGGCGGCCCGCTTCGTCCGAAGCCAGGATCATCTGGCGAACCGCCGTGATCCGCGCCGCGTCGAAGAACATATGCTCGGTCCGGCACAGGCCGACGCCCTCCGCGCCGAACTCGCGCGCGGTGCGGCAGTCGAGCGGGGTTTCGGCGTTGGCGCGGACCTTCAACCGACGGACCTGATCCGCCCATTCCATCAGCGTGCCGAAGTCCCCCGCCAGTTCGGGCTGCACGGTCGCGACCGCGCCGACCATCACCTCGCCGGTCGAACCGTCGAGCGTCAGGATGTCGCCTTCGCGCACTTCACGCGAACCCACGCGCAGCAGCTTGGCCTTGTTGTCGATCGACAGGCTGCCTGCGCCCGAGACGCAAGGACGCCCCATGCCGCGCGCCACGACCGCCGCATGGCTGGTCATGCCGCCGCGCGCCGTCAGGATGCCCTTGGCCGCGTGCATGCCGTGAATGTCTTCCGGGCTGGTTTCGACACGAACGAGGATCACCGCCTCGCCCGCCGCCGCCGCACGCTCGGCGGCATCGGCGTCGAACACCACCTTGCCCGACGCCGCGCCCGGCGAGGCGGGCAGCCCCTTGGTCAGCACGTCGCGCCTGGCGTTGGGATCGAGCGTCGGGTGGAGCAACTGGTCGAGCGCCGCAGGATCCACGCGCGCAATCGCTTCCTCGCGGGTGATCAGGCCCTCATTCGCCATTTCGACCGCGATCTTCAGCGCGGCCTTGGCGGTGCGCTTGCCCGAGCGGGTCTGGAGCATCCACAGCTTGGCCTGCTCGACCGTGAACTCGATGTCCTGCATGTCGCGATAGTGATTTTCGAGCCGGTCGAACACGGCGGCCAGTTCGGCATAGACCTCGGGCATCGCCTCTTCCATCGAGGCGGGCTTGGCCCCCGCTTCCTCGCGCGCGGCCCTGGTCAGGTACTGCGGCGTGCGGATGCCCGCGACCACATCCTCACCCTGTGCGTTGATCAGGAATTCGCCATAATAGGCCCGGTCGCCCTTGGACGGATCGCGCGTGAAGGCCACGCCCGTCGCCGAGGTGTCGCCCATATTGCCGAAGACCATCGCCTGCACGTTGACGGCGGTGCCCCAGTCGGCGGGAATATCGTTCAGGCGGCGATAGACCTTGGCGCGCTCCGACTGCCACGATCCGAACACCGCACCGACCGCGCCCCAAAGCTGGTCCTGCACATCCTGCGGGAAGGGCTTGCCCCATTGTTCCTCGACCAGACCCTTATAGGTCATGACCAGCGCCTTCCAGTCCTCGGCCGTCATTTCGGTGTCGAGGGTGAAGCCATTGTCTTCCTTGGCGATCTCCAGCGCTTCCTCGAACGCGCCGTGATCCAGCTCCAGCACGACATCGGCATACATCTGGATGAAGCGGCGATAGCTGTCCCAGGCGAAACGCTCGTCGCCCGCCTTCTTCGCCAGTCCCTCGACCGTCCGGTCGTTCAGGCCCAGGTTGAGCACCGTGTCCATCATGCCCGGCATCGACACCCGCGCACCCGAGCGGACCGAAACCAGCAGCGGATTTTCCGGATCGCCGAAGCGCTTCTCGGTCACCGCCTCGATATGCGCGATGCCCTGAGCGACCTCGTCACGCAGTTCCTGCGGAAACTGCTCGCCCTCCTCATAATAGCGGGTGCACATCGCGGTCGAGATGGTGAAGCCCGGCGGCACCGGCAGCCCGATCGAAGCCATTTCGGCCAGGTTCGCGCCCTTGCCGCCGAGCAGATTCTTGTCCCCCTTGCCGCCGTCCGAAACGCCGCCGCCGAAACGGTACACATAGGTCATCGGTTCGATCCTCTTCTGGTCGTATCGTCCGACGCCCTGGGGACACAGGCGTCGGTGTTAATAAGGCGATATTGCCGAAGGGGAAGACAGGAACGTCAGATTCCGCTTCCCGATCCGGCGCTTAGTCATCCCTCGATCCGCGAGAAATCGGCTACCGTGTGGACGGCGGCCCGGACACGGGCGAGCAGCGCGAGGCGCGCGGTCCGCTTGGCCGGATCGGCGTCGTTGACGGTCACATCGTCGAAGAACCGGTCGATCGGCGCACGCAGCGAGGCGAGCGCGGCCATGGCGGCCTCGAAATCCTCGGCCTTCACCGCCTCGGCCGCCTTGGGCTCGGCCGCGTCGAGCGCGGCGATCAGATCGGCCTCGGCGGGTTCGAGCGTATAGGTCGGCGCGGTCCAGGGCTGATCGCCCTCGACGCCTTCCTTCTTCAGGATGTTCGCGGCGCGCTTGTAGCCGGCGAGCAGGTTGGTGCCGTCGTCGGTGGTGACGAAAGCTTGCAACGCGCGGACACGGGCGAGCAGGCGGACGAGATCGTCCTCGCCGCCGAGCGCGAATACGGCGTCGATCAGGTCGTGACGGACGCCTAAATCGCGTTGCTGAACCTTTAACCGATCTGCAAAGAACTCAACCAGGCCTTCGACGGCTGGTATGACCTGCTCGTCTAGAATTTTATCGAGAGCCTCATCAGATATAGACCGTTGCTTGAGGGACTCTTGGAGATCGGCGACTGCCTCCTCCTTCGCTTGGACACCAGCTGCCTCAAATGCATTTAAAACTCGCCCTATCGCCTGATCATCACGCTGCCGCATAAATCGGCCCATGCCAGTACTCATCGCGTTCAGCGATACAGAGGAGATAGGCAGAGCGATCCGATTATCTACGATCAGGCGGATAATCCCAAGCGCTGCTCTCCGCAGTGCAAATGGATCTTTTGAACCAGAAGGCCTTAAATTAACCAAAAAGAATTTTGCGAGCGTGTCGAACTTGTCCGCCAGCGCCACGGCGACCGTCACCGGCGCGCTGGGGACGTCATCGCCCTGACCGACCGGCTTGTAATGATCGCGAACCGCCTCGGCCACGCGCGGGTCTTCGCCCTGCGCGGCTGCGTAATAGCCACCCATCAGGCCCTGGAGTTCGGGAAACTCGCCGACCATGCCGGTGACGAGATCGACTTTCGCAAGGTACGCGGCGCGCTCTGCCAGATCGGCAAGCTCGCCCCCTCCGCTTGCGGGGGGGGATGGGGGGGGGACGGTTCCGCTGGCCACGTCGCTTGGGGCAATGCCTTCCCCTAGCCCCTCCCGCCTGCGGGAGGGGGATTCGGTGACGATCCCCTCTTCCACCAGCCAGCGGGCGAGCTTGGCCACCCGCTCCACCTTGTCGGCGACGGTGCCGAGCTTTTCGTGGAAGACGATCTTTTCCAGCTTGGGCCGCAGATCGTCGAGCCTGGTCTTCAGGTCCGTCTCGTAGAAGAAACGCGCGTCGGACAGGCGGGCGGCGAGCACCTTGCCATTGCCCTCGACGATCTTCGCGCCGCCGTCGCTCGCCTCGATATTGGCGGTGCAGATGAAGGCGTTGGCCAGCTTGCCATTGCCATCGCGGCAGACGAAATATTTCTGGTTCACCCGCGCGGTCAGCTGGATGACCTCCGGCGGCACGTCCAGGAACGCTTCGTCGAAGCGCCCGAGCAGCGGCACCGGCCATTCGGTCAGCCCGGCATTCTCCGCGACCAGCCCTTCGTCCTCGACCAGTTCCAGCCCGGCCTCGGCGGCCAGCACCGACGCACGGTCACGGATGATCGCGCCCCGCTCGTCCTGATCGACCAGCACCTTGGCCGCGCGCAACTGCTCGACATAAGCATCCGCGCCGGTCAGCACGATCTCGGCGGGCGCATGGAAACGATGCCCTCGCGTCGTGTTGCCGCTGGTGATCCCGGCGATCTCGAACGGCACCACCTCTGCCCCGAACAGCGCGACGATGGCGTGCAGCGGGCGGACCCAGCGCATCGATTCGGTCGAGGCGGACTCCGCGCCCCAGCGCATCGACTTGGGCCAGGGGAAGGCGCGGATGATCGCGGGGATCGCCTCGGCCAGTACCTCGGCGGTCGGGCGGCCGGGCTTTTCGGTGATGGCGAAGAGGACACCGTCACGCTCGGTCAGTTGCTCGCGGGTCAGCCCGGTCTTGCGGAGAAAGCCCTCCAGGGCCTGGGGCGGGGCGGAGGCGCGCGGGCCCTTCACCTCCTCGGACACGGCCTCGGTCGCGGCGGGCAAGCCCTTGGCGATCAGCGCCAGACGCCGCGGGCCCGCATAGGTGACGATCTCGCCCGCCGACAGCCCGGCCTTGGCGAGTTCGGCGGTGAACAGCTTGGCGAGATTCTCGCGCGCGCCCGCCTGCATCCGGGCGGGGATTTCTTCGGAGCGGAGTTCGAGCAGGAAATCGGTCATGGTCACTCTCAATTCCTCCCCATCTCTGATGGGGAGGGGGACCGGCGCAGCCGGTGGAGGGGGCGGCGGGCATCCGCCGCTGACGCGGCGACCCCTCCACCATCACTGGCGTGATGGTCCCCCTCCCCAAGCTTGGCTTGGGGAGGAATGGGATGCGGGGTCACGCGGCCCATCCGTTCTTGTCCATCCAGGCGCCGCATGCGCCCTTCGCCAGATCGCGGACGCGGCCCATATAGGCTTGGCGCTCCGCCACCGAGATCACGCCGCGTGCTTGCAGCAGGTTGAAGGTATGGCTGGCCTTGATCGCCTGTTCATAGGCGGGGATGGGCAGCTTGGCCTCCAGACAACGCTCGCACTCGGCCGCCGCCTTGCGGAAGGCGTCGAACAGCGTGTCGGTGTCGGCGACCTCGAAATTCCAGGTCGACATCTGCTTCTCGTTTTCGAGAAACACGTCGCCGTAACTCACGCCCCGATCGTTGAAGCGCAGGTCGTACACATTGTCGACGTCCTGGATATACATGGCCAGACGCTCGAGTCCGTAGGTCAGCTCGCCCGCGACCGGCTTCATGTCATATCCGCCCATCTGCTGGAAATAGGTGAACTGGGTCACCTCCATCCCGTCGCACCAGACCTCCCAGCCCAGGCCCCAGGCGCCCAGCGTCGGGCTTTCCCAATCGTCCTCGACGAAGCGGATATCATGCTTGGCCATGTCCACGCCGATCGCGGCGAGACTGCCCAGATACAGGTCCTGCAAATCGGCGGGCGAGGGCTTCAGGATCACCTGATACTGGTAATAATGCTGGAGCCGGTTGGGGTTCTCGCCATAGCGGCCGTCGGTCGGGCGGCGGCACGGCTGGACGAAGGCGGCGTTCCACGAATCCGGCCCCAGCGCCCGCAGCGTGGTCGCGGGGTGAAAGGTGCCCGCCCCCATCTCCATGTCATAGGGTTGCAGGATCACGCATCCCCGCTCGCTCCAATAGTCATGGAGGGTGAGGATCATGCGCTGGAAGGACAATGGTCCTTCCGGGGGTCCGTTCCGGGTCTGCATAATGGGCGCAGGCTTTGGCGGAAGGCCCCTTCGCGGTCAAGGCGAGCCGAGGCCACCCCTGCCCATGCAGTCAGCTACACATGATATTTTGTCAGGCGTTGTTGACATTGTCGCGACTCACTGTCACTTTGTCATGGTCACCTGACATTAGGTCATGGTGTGATGACAAGGGAGGCCAGCCATGCCAGAGGAGGTGGAGATGAAAAATCGCCTCAAGGTACTGCGCGCCGAACGCAATTGGAGCCAGGCGGAGTTGGCCGGGCGGCTCGACGTGTCGCGCCAGGCCGTCAACGCCATCGAGACGGGGAAGTACGACCCCTCGCTGCCGCTCGCGTTCCGCATCGGCCGCCTGTTCGCCATGCCGATCGAGGAGATTTTCGATGACGAACATGATGGTGAATGACGCGACCCTTCCCGCACACCCCGGCCTGATCGGGCGGCTGTGGCGCGGACAGGCCCAGCTTTGCGCCGGGCTGGCCACGGGTCTGATCGGGCTGCCGATCATCGGCGGCCAGGTCCCGGACATGGCGGGCCGACCCTATGCCATGACCTATGCGCTTGTCGCCTTGGGCCTGGCGATGGTCGGCATGACCATGACCGTCCGGCTATGGTGGTGGAGCGCGCGGTTGAGCGCCGGGCTCGCCGCGGGACTGATCGCAGTCCCGCTGATCGGCGGGCGGGGACCAGCCATGATGACGTCCGGCTACGGCATGGCTGTTATCATGTTGCTACTCTTCGCCGCGAGTGGCGCAGTGGCCTATCTCGTGCGATATCGATCATGAGACGCCGCCTGACCCATGCGGCCATCGGCGCAGGCATCGCCCTGTCCCTGTTCGGTTGGAGCGTCGGGCGCTCAGGTGAGGTCGCTGGCCACGCCATCGTGCCCGGCACCCTCGCCGCAATCGGGGCCCCACTCCCCCATGTCTCCGTTCAGCTTTCGATTGAGGTACGACCATGACGACCCAATCTCCTCGCCCCATCAAAGGCCCCAGCGAGCGCGCCAATCACCGGCTGCTTGCCCTGTGTGGCGGCATCGGCGGTATCGCCGGGCTGTCGACCGCCATCGTGGTCCTGCGCCAAACGCCGGGCGGCGATGCCCGACCGGATCTGTGGTCCTCGCCGTTGCCGCTCTGGTTCGGCATACTCATGGCGCTGATCTGGGGCGTGGTCGTGCCGGTCATTTCGTGGCGCTGGCACCATGTGGTCGATGAGCATGAACGCCAGGCCTATCGCGATGGTGCGGTCGCCAGCTTCTATACCGTCGGACTGGGCGTACCGGTCTGGTGGTTTCTGTGGCGCGGCGGCGCACTGCCACCGGTTCGGATCGAATGGGTCTATTTCGCGATGATGGCGGTCGGCGGGCTGGTCTGGCTCTACCGCAAATATGCCTGATCCGCTGCTCCTCCCCTTTTCTTATCGAAAGTCCGATCCCATGAAGACGATCATGAAAACCGCCCTCACCTCGCTCGCGCTGATGCTGGCGCTCCCGGCCTGTGCCCAGACCACGCCCGCGAAGGACCCCAATGACGCCGATCCGGCGCTGTGGGTGGTCAAGGATGCCGACACCACCATCTATCTGTTCGGCACCATCCATGTGCTGAAGCCCGGCCTGAGCTGGTTCGACGAGGCGGTGAAGACCGCCTTCGACAAGTCCGATCAACTCGTCCTCGAAATGGTGCAGCCCGATCCGGCCACCATGCAACAGATCGTCGTGAAGAACGGCCTGGTCATGACCGGCCCGACGCTGACCGAGCAACTGCCCGCCGACAAGCGCGGGGCCTATCTGAAGGCGATGACCGATGCGGGTCTGCCGCCCCAGGCGTTCGACCGGATGAAGCCGTGGCTGGCGGGCGTCACCCTGTCGCTCGTGCCGATCCAGAAGCTGGGTTACGATCCGAAGAACGGCCCGGAAACGGTGCTGGCCGACGCGGCCAAGGCGTCGGGCAAGCCGGTGGCGGGGCTGGAGACCGCCGAGCAGCAGATCGGCTATTTCAACGGCCTGTCGCAAAAGGCGCAGATCGACTTCCTGACCTCGACCGTCGACGACCTGCCCAAGGCGGACGAGGAAATGGCCAAAATGGTGGACGAATGGGCCCATGGCGACCCCGACGCGCTGGCCCGCGACATGAACGAAAGCCTGAAGGACTCGCCCGAGGTCGCCAAGACCCTGCTTACCGATCGCAACGCCCGCTGGGCGACCTGGATCAAGGATCGGATGGCCAAGCCCGGCACCCTCTTCATCGCGGTCGGCGCGGGCCATCTGGCCGGTGACGACAGCGTCCAGGCGCAACTCGCCAGGCAGGGGATCACGGCGCAGCGCATCGCCTATTGACGATGCCTATTGCGATGCGGGGGGCAGGCGCCTTGCCTTTCCGCCCCATCCCCGCTATGCGCCGCCGCTTCCGGTCATGGTCATCCCTGGAGGCGTGGTCGGAAGCCTATATCCATTTTGTTTCGGAGTTACTGGAATGAGCGACACCCTTACGCTCGCCGCCGAGACGCGCGATCAGGTTGGCAAGGGAGCCTCCCGTTCGCTGCGTCGTGAAGGCCGCGTCCCCGCCGTGATCTATGGCCGCAACCAGGCCGCCGCGTCGATCCATCTCGAAGAGAAGGCCCTCGTCAAGGCGCTGATGACCGGCCATTTCTTCACCTCGGTCATCATGGTGGACGGCCAGCGCACGCTGGCGAAGGACGTCGCGTTCCATCCGGTCACCGACCGCCCGCTGCACGTCGACTTCCTGCGCATCGGCGAGCATGAGACCGTCACGGTCGCCGTGCCCGTCGTGTTCACCGACGAAGACCAGAGCGGCGTGAAGCAGGGCGGCGTCCTGAACGTCACCCGTCACGAGATCGAGCTGGTGGTCGACGCCGCCAATATCCCGACCGAGATCACCGTCTCGCTGAAGGGTGTGGCCGTGGGCGACTCGATCCATATCTCGGACGTGCAGCTGCCCAAGGGCGCAGAGCCCGCCATCGACGACCGCGACTTCGCGATCGCGACGATCGTGCCGCCGACGGTTCCGACCGCCACGGACGAAGCGGCAGCGGCCGAAGGTTCGGAAGAGGCCTGATCCGGCCTCGCTTTCTCTCACGAGTAAGCGAACGAAATCAGGGCAGGTGGCGGCGACGCCCCTGCCCTTTTTCGTGCCCGCTCAAATCCTCCCCAAGTTCGCTTGGGGAGAATTTGGAAGGATGAATAAGGCCGCCGAACCCGAAGGTCCGGCGGCCCCGCTTATCCCCGCTCAGGGATCATGTCGGAACGGAGGGGATGTTCCGATTCGGCCTTAGCCCTGACCCTGGCTCAGAAAGCCGGTCAGTTCGGTCTTCGACACCGTCTTGTCCTTGTCGGTATCGGCTTGGGCGAAGGCGGTGCCGATCCACTTCCTGGTCGCGGGCGCATCCGCCTTGGTCGACGGATCGGTCTGCGATTTCAGTGCGACCATCCACTGGCCGAACTCGGCCCTGTTCAACTTGCCGTCGCCGTCCTTGTCATAGGTCGGAAACTGGGTGTCCACGACCTGCGCGATCTGGTCGCCGGTCGCCTGGACCTGGCCCTGTGCCGGAGTCGTGGCAGCCGGATCGGTCGCGGGCTGCGCGGCCTGCGTTGGATCAGCCGCTGTAGCGGGCGCGGCCTGGACCGGAGCGGGTGAGGTCTGGCCGGGCGCGGTCGCCTCCTGCGCAAACACAGGGGCAGACGCCATCATGGCACCGGCAAGAAAAGCATATTTCATCATCTCGCCTCTCCTTACGCTGGTTCGATCGATGATTATGAAGACCGGAAAAGCATCTTCATCGTTAGAGATACGTTCCCGATCCGCATTTTGCCATATGGGTATCGCACCTTCGGATTTGAAGGCTCGGCTCGTCCCTGCTAACGGCACGACACACCGTGATTCCGAGAGGAAGTGCACGGTCGCCCGTGCCGATTCCACGACCAGAGGTATCCCATGATTCCGCGTTATTCCCGTGCCCCCATGACCCGGATCTGGGATCCGCAGACCCGTTTCCGCATCTGGTTCGAGATCGAGGCGCACGCCACCGACGCGCTCGCCGAACTGGGCGTCGTGCCCAAGGAAGCCGCCGCGCGCATCTGGGAAGCCGACAAGGCGGCGGGCGATTTCGACATCGCGCGCATCGACGCGATCGAGGCGGAGACCAAGCACGACGTCATCGCCTTCCTGACCCATGTCGCCGAGCGGACCGGGCCGGAAGCGCGCTTCCTGCACCAGGGCATGACCTCGTCGGACGTGCTCGACACCTGCCTGGCGGTGCAGCTTGCCCGCGCCTCGGACATCCTGATCGAGGACCTGGACGCGCTGCTCGCCGTCATCAAGCGCCGCGCGCTGGAGCACAAGCTGACCCCGACCATCGGGCGCAGCCATGGCATCCATGCAGAGCCCGTCACCTTCGGGCTGAAGCTGGCCCAGGCCTATGCCGAGTTCGACCGCAACCGTGCCCGCCTGGTCGCGGCGCGCGCCGATATCGCCACCTGCGCCATTTCGGGCGCGGTCGGCACCTTCGCCAATATCGACCCGCGCGTGGAGGCCCATGTCGCCGAGAAGATGGGCCTGACCGTCGAGCCCGTCTCGACCCAGGTCATCCCGCGCGATCGCCATGCGATGTTCTTCGCGACTTTGGGCGTCATCGCCAGTTCGATCGAGCGACTGGCCACCGAAGTTCGTCATCTCCAGCGCACCGAGGTTCTGGAGGCGGAGGAATATTTCTCGCCCGGCCAGAAGGGTTCGTCGGCGATGCCGCACAAGCGCAACCCGGTGCTGACCGAGAATCTGACCGGTCTGGCCCGCATGGTGCGCGGCTATGTGACCCCGGCGCTTGAGAATGTCGCGCTGTGGCATGAGCGCGATATCAGCCACTCCTCGGTCGAGCGGTATATCGGCCCCGACGCGACCATCACCCTGGACTTCGCCCTTGCGCGTCTGACCGGCGTGATCGACAAGCTGGTCGTCTATCCGGCGCGGATGGAGAAGAACCTCAACAAGATGGGTGGCCTCGTCCATTCGCAGCGCGTGCTGCTGGCGCTGACCCAGGCGGGCGTGAGCCGCGAGGACAGCTATCGCCTGGTCCAGCGCAACGCGATGAAGGTGTGGGAGTCGGACGGCGAATTGTCGCTGATGGAGCTGCTCAAGGCTGACGCGGACGTGACGGCGGCGCTGTCGCCTGAGGAGATCGAGGCGCGGTTCGACCTCGATTATCACTATAAGAATGTCGACACGATCTTCGCACGGGTGTTCGGCGAGTGATGAGTTGGGGGAGTTCCACCGGCGGAGTGACGCCGGGAAAGGGACTCCCCTCCCCCAGCCCCTCCCGCTTGCAGGAGGGGAGTTGTTTTGGGGAAACGCCTGCCCGTAACCACTCCCCTCCCGCAAGCGGGAGGGGATAGGGGAAGGAACGCCCGCTGTTATCGAGCCCGGCGACCGCCGAGCCCCCTCACCCCACCCACTGCGCCAGCCAATCCGCCACCGCCTGCGGCGTCATCGCCCGCGCATCGGCCAGCGCCGTTTCCCGCCCTGCATTGACCAGCTTGTTGGTCTTCGGATCGACGATCAGGACGGCTGGCACACCCTTTAGCCGTCCCTGGATGCCGTAGGACGCCGGAATATCCATATTCTGGTCGAACCGGCCGACATCGACCGTCACCACCTCGAAATGCCTGGCGACGAAGGGCCGCATCTGCGGCGTTTCCATCACGCCCGCCAGCAACCGGCAGTCGAGGCACCAATTGCCCCCCAGATCGATCAACACCCGCTTGTGCGCCTTCACCGCCCGCACCCGCGCCGCCGCGATCTCCGCCTTGGCGTCGCCCGCATGATAGGGAAGCGGCAAGGGCTTGGCCAACGCCTCGAAACTGGCGATCCCGACGCGCGGAGCCGATACGGGCGCCGCAGCGGGAAGCATCATCGCGGCCGTCATCATGGCCACGCACGTCATCACTCTACGCATCGGCAATCTCCTTATCTTACCGCCATCATGGAGGAGCGCAGCCCTCACTGGCAAGCGCCCCTCCCCCGGCCTCAGACGCGGGCGTTGACGCGGCGCTGATGCCGCTCGATGGCAATCAACAGGAAGAAGAACATCAGGATCAGGAATCCCGCCAGCACGTACAACATGAGGTGCAGCGAGCCCCAACCGATATTTTGGCCCTCTGCAATATCGGCGCGCTTGGCGGTGACGGACGCCGCTTCCCGCTCGCGTCGTTCAGTCAGCAACGTGAAATAGCGGTCCTGCATCCCCCGGAAAATCTGCGTATGGGACAGTAATCCGTCGGGCAGCGCCATGGACGTGACCGTCTGCGTATAGGGCACGCTGACCTGCCGCGTGACCGCACAGCCAATGGGCGCCTCGTACCAGCTTTCGCAATTGGTGCTCAGGCTGTCCCAACCCCGCCGGGACTCGATCCGGAAACGCTCGACCTGGCGTCGGACAGGCTTTTTGACGGCCTCCTTATATTGCTTCAGCCGCGCCATCGTTTCGGGCAGCGTCGACGCCTGGGTCATGGCCTGGAGCAATTCCTCGAGATCGGCGCGATCCTTGGCGAAATCGCCTTCGCTGCGTGCCAGCGCCGCCAGCCGCTCGCCCGACTTTACGAAATTGTCGTCGAACTCGTCGCGATTGAGGCGCTTGTCCTCGGCCCGGCGAAACGGCTCGAACCGGGTCTGGTAGAGCGAATGATATTGGTCGACGAAGCGGCTGTAGAATTGCCGCTCCGCCTTGAGCGACGGGCCGTCGTTCCGCTTGGCGGCGGCCTTCACCGCTTCCGGTGCGATGGCCGACGGCAATTCCGATGCCGCGACCGACACCGGCTGCTCGACGACGGATTCGGGCGACCGCATGATCCGGACCGTCGCCGATACCGCCAGCCACGCCGCCCAAATCAGGACGCCCGTGGCGATGACCAGGATCGCGGTTCTCAACAACAACAGATATAAGCGTTCGATACGGTCCAGCGTGGTCGCGAACCGCGACGCAGGCGGTATTGCCTCAACAATATCGGACATGATTCCCCCCAGTCTAAGAACGCCGGAGGGAGTACGGTCATGTCCTGACTAACGCAGACGGCTGGAGAGTCGAGAACCAGTCCTGGCGGACCTGTCCCGCTTTGGGGACATTACTCCCCCGCGAAGACACTCTTCAACTTGGCGAAGAAGCCCTGGCTTTCGGGGCATTCGTCGCCTGTCTCGGTCTCGCGGAAGAGTTCGAGCAATTCGCGCTGGCGGGTGGACAGCCGGGTCGGCGTCTCGACCTCGATCTGAATGACCAGATCGCCGGTGCCGCGCCCTTGCAATACGGGCATCCCCGCGCCGCGCTGGCGGAGTTGCTTGCCCGACTGGATGCCCGCCGGGATCTTGATCTCGTGCGTGCGGCCGTCGAGGCCGGGGATGGACAGCGATCCGCCCAGCGCCGCCGTGGTGAAGCTGATCGGCGCGCGGGCGAACAGGGTCGTGCCCTCGCGCTCGAAAATGGCGTGCCGCTTCACATGGAGGAAGATGTAGAGGTCGCCCGCCGGCGCACCGCGCGCACCCGCCTCGCCCTCGCCGGACAGGCGGATGCGGGTGCCTTCGTCCACGCCCGCCGGGATGTTCACCGCCAGCGTCTTGGTCTTTTCCACACGGCCATCGCCGCGACAATCGGGACAGGGATCGGCGATGATCTGGCCCGCGCCCTGACAGACCGGGCAGGTCCGCTCGACCACGAAGAAGCCCTGCTGCGCGCGCACCTTGCCGTGCCCGCCGCATTGCTGACAGGTCTTGGCACTGGTCCCGGCCTTCGCGCCAGAGCCGTCGCATGTGTCGCACGTGGCCGAGACATCGACCGTGATCTCGGTCTGCTTGCCGTGGAACGCTTCCTCGAGCGTGATCTCCATATCGTAGCGCAGGTCCGCGCCACGCCGGGGGCTTTGCCGCCCGCCGCCGCGTCCCCCGCCCATGAACTCGCCGAAGACGCTTTCGAAAATGTCGGAAAAGGCGCCGAAATCCTGCGCGCCGCCGCCACCGCCGCCGCCCATGCCCTGCTGGAACGCGGCATGGCCATAACGGTCATAAGCCGCCCGCTTCTGGGGGTCTTTCAGACAGTCATAGGCTTCGCTGATCGCCTTGAACTTGGCCTCGGATTCCTTGCAGCCCGCATTGCGATCCGGGTGATATTGCATGGCCAGCTTGCGGTAACGCGACTTGATCGTCGCATCGTCCGCCGTGCGCTCGCATTCGAGCAGTTCATAATAGTCGATCGTCGTGCTCATGCCCGGTCTCGCCCCGTCCGCCTGTGCGTGGCCCGCCGACCGACCATGCCGTCAGGCCGGACGGAGCGATCGCCCAAGCGCTTCGCCACTTCATGCCCCGAAAGGCGGTATTCTCACATCGGAACCGAAGGCCCGGCCCACCCGAAGGCAGGCCGGGCCGACGGCCTTACTTGGTCTCGTCGACTTCCGAGAATTCGGCGTCGACGACATCGTCCTGCTTGGCCGCACCGGCATCCGCCGAGGGCGAAGCCTCGGCCTGCTGCTGCTTCTCGTAGATCGCCTGGCCCAGCTTCATCGCGACCTGAGCGAGCGCCTGCGCCTTCTCGTTCATCGTGTCGGGATTGCCACCCTCGACCGCAGTCTTGGCCTCGGCGATCGCCGCCTCGATCTCGGACTTGAGCGAGGCATCGACCTTGTCGCCATTGTCGGCAAGCTGACGCTCGGTGGTGTGGATCAGCGATTCGGCGTTGTTCTTCGCCTCCGCCTCGGCACGACGCTTCTTGTCCTCTTCCGCGAACTTCTCCGCGTCACGGACCATCTGGTCGATGTCGTTGTCCGACAAGCCGCCCGACGCCTGGATGCGGATCTGCTGCTCCTTGCCGGTGCCCTTGTCCTTGGCGGAGACGTTGACGATGCCGTTGGCGTCGATGTCGAACGTGACCTCGATCTGCGGCACACCGCGCGGCGCGGGCGGGATGCCGACCAGGTCGAACTGACCCAGCAGCTTATTGTCCTGCGCCATTTCGCGCTCGCCCTGGAAGACCCGGATCGTCACCGCATTCTGGTTGTCGTCGGCGGTCGAATAGACCTGGCTCTTCTTGGTCGGGATCGTCGTGTTGCGGTCGATCATCTTGGTCATGATGCCGCCCAGCGTCTCGATACCCAGCGACAACGGGGTCACGTCGAGCAGCAGCACGTCCTTGACGTCGCCCTGGAGCACGCCCGCCTGGATCGCCGCGCCCATGGCGACGACTTCGTCCGGGTTCACGCCGGTATGCGGCTCCTTGCCGAAGAAGCTCTTCACCACTTCACGCACGCGCGGCATACGGGTCATGCCGCCCACCAGCACCACGTCGGCGATCTCGTCGGCCTTCATGCCCGCATCGGCCAGCGCCTTCTTGCACGGCTCCAGCGTGCGCTGGATCAGGTCCTCGACCAGACGCTCCAGATCGGCGCGGGTGATCGACTTGACGAGGTGCTTCGGGCCGTTCTGGTCGGCGGTGATGAAGGGCAGGTTGACCTCGGTCGACTGGGCCGAGGACAGCTCGATCTTCGCCTTTTCGGCCGCTTCCTTCAGACGCTGGAGCGCCAGCTTGTCCTTGGTGAGGTCGATGCCCTCGTCCTTCTGGAAGCCCGACGCCAGGAAATCGACGATCTTGTTGTCGAAGTCCTCGCCGCCCAGGAAGGTGTCGCCGTTGGTTGCCTTCACCTCGAACACGCCGTCGCCGATCTCGAGGATCGAGATGTCGAAGGTGCCGCCGCCAAGGTCATAGACCGCGATCGTCTTGCCGTCCTGCTTCTCCAGGCCGTACGCCAGAGCAGCCGCGGTCGGCTCGTTGATGATGCGCAGCACTTCCAGGCCCGCGATCTGGCCGGCGTCCTTGGTCGCCTGGCGCTGCGCGTCGTTGAAGTACGCCGGAACCGTGATGACCGCCTGGGTCACCGTCTCGCCAAGGTAGCTTTCGGCGGTTTCCTTCATCTTCTGGAGCGTGAAGGCCGAAATCTGCGACGGGCTGTAATCCTTGCCGCCCGCATTGACCCACGCGTCGCCGTTCGGACCGCGCGCGATGGCGTACGGGACCAGCTCGGTGTCCTTCTTGGTGACGGGATCGTCGAAGCGGCGACCGATCAGGCGCTTCACCGCGAAGATGGTGTTGTCGGGGTTGGTCACCGCCTGGCGCTTGGCAGGCTGGCCGATCAGGCGCTCGCCATCCTTGGCGAAGGCGACGATCGACGGCGTGGTGCGCGCGCCTTCCGCGTTTTCGATGACCTTGGGCTTGCCGCCCTCCATGACAGCGACGCAGCTGTTGGTGGTGCCGAGGTCGATGCCGATCACTTTTGCCATAAGTCTCTAAATGCCCCTCGAGAACATAGTCTGAAAGTTCGATGCCGGGGTCGTTCGGTCCCGAAAGCGGCGACCCGAAAACCCCGTTCACTGGCCGGATATAGGTGGGCGATCCGTTGCCGCAAGATTGGATGGAACCTAGGGTCGCGTCAGGATTTGCCGAAACGGGAGGGTTTGTCATGCGTCGCGCCATTTTTCTGGGGCTTTCGGCACTGGTCGGGGCGGCGGCGCTGACCGGATGCTCGCAAAAGCCCGAGCTTTATGCCGAGGAGGGCTGGGTCCGCCTCGCCGCCGTGCCGGGACGCCCGGCGGCGGCCTATTTCGTCGTCCATGGCGGGCCGAAGCCCCTCGACCTCATCTCGGTCGGGAGCGATGTCGCCATCACGTCCGAGATGCACGAAGGTGGAATGGCGATGAAGAAGGTCGACACGGTGCCGATCCCGGCGGGCGGCACGGTCGCCTTTCGGCCGGGCGGGCGGCATGTGATGCTGTACGACATGAATCCGGGCGTGAAGCCGGGGCGCATCCTGTCGCTGCTCCTGACCTTTTCGGACGGCACCCGGCTGCGCCAGGGAGCACGGGTGATCGGCGCGGCCGATCCGGCACCGCAGGGTTCGTGACGAAACGCCCCCTCACTCCCGCGGAGGAAGCGCTGGCGCGAAGCGTCTTCGGCGATGCGATCGATTATGACCGGGTGCGGCTGTCCCCGACCAAATGGGCGTTCTTCCAACCGCGCAACACGGTGATGGCGCCGACCGGCTGCATCCATTTCCATCCCGAGGGTGGGTTGTGGCGCGAGGATTTCGGCGCCTGCCCGCTGCATGAACAGGGGCTGTTCGTGCATGAGATGGTGCATATCTGGCAGCATCAGCGGGGTATCTTCCTGCCGCTGAAACGCCATCCCTTTTGCCGCTACAGCTATGCCCTGAAGCCAGGGCAGGCCTTCAGCCGCTATGGCATCGAGCAGCAAGCGGAGATCGTGCGCCATGCGTTCCTGTTGCGGCGGGGAGCGGTGGTGGCGGGGGCGCCACCGGTGGCGCAATATGAGACTTTGGTGCCGTTTCGGGGGGCTTAGCGAGGGGGTTTCGCTTGGGGCGGGGCCCTCCCCCATCCCCTCCCGCCTGCGGGAGGGGCGCGATGCGCGGCGAGGGTACGCCCTATCCTCGACGGCGGGAATGCGGCTGCCCCATGCACGCCCCTCCCGCAGGCGGGAGGGGATGGGGAGGGAAAGCCCCGAACTCCGATACAAAAAGGGCGGACCCACCGGCCCGCCCCTTCCGTCATGCATCACGCAAGGACCGGATCAGTCCGGCTTCTTCGCCACCGCCACCAACGCGGGGCGCAGCAGGCGGTCCTTGATCATGTAGCCCGACTGCATCTCCTGCACGATCGTGCCCGGCTCCTGGTCGGAGGGCATTTCGATCATCGCCTGATGCCTGTTGGGGTCCAGCGTCTGGCCCATCGCCTCGATCTTCGTGATGCCGTGACGGCCCAGCACGCTGTCCATCTCGCGGCCCGTCGCATCGAGGCCGGTCACCAGCCCCTTCCACTTGTCATCCTCGCGCAGGTCGGCGGGGATGGTCGCCAGGGCGCGCTGGAGGTTGTCGGCAACCGACAGGATGTCGCGCGCGAAGGACGTCGCGGCATAGTTGCGCGCGTCCGCCGATTCCTTTTCGGCGCGGCGGCGGACATTCTGAATCTCGGCCTGGGCATAAAGATATTGTTGCTTCGCCTCGGCCAACTGGTTCTCCAGCTCGGCCAGACGGTCCTGCCCCGCCACTTCGGGCGCGGCCTCCGCCGTTTCGTCGCGAAGATCGGTCTGGGTTTCGTTCGTCTTGTTGTCGCTCATCATAATCCCTGTTCAGCCCATCATCCGGGCAAGCGTTGCCGCCGTGAAATCCACCATGGGCACGACGCGGGCATAGTTCAACCGCGTGGGGCCAATTACGCCGACCACACCGACCACCTGGCCGTCCAGCCCGCGAAACGGTCGCGCGATCACCGACGATCCCGACAGCGCGAACAATTTGTTCTCCGCGCCGATGAAGATCCGTGTCGAATCCCCGGCGCGCGCGGAATCGAGCAGATGCGCGATCTCCTGCTTGCCTTCCAGATCGTCGAGCAGGTCGCGCACCCGTTCCAGATCGGCGGCGGCGGCGGCATCGATCAGCCGCCCCTGCCCGCGCACGATCAGGATGGGACGGCGTTCGCCATCCTCGCTCCAGACGGCCAGTCCCTGTTCGACCAGCGCCCGCGCCGCGCCGTCCAGCGCCGCGCGGCCAGCCGCCAGTTCCCGCTCCAGCCGCTCACGCGCCTGGCCCAGCGTCAGCCCGGCGAGGGTGGCGGACAGGTAATTGCCCGCCTCGATCAGCGCCGACGCCGTCATGCCCGGCGGCAATTCCAGCACCCGATTCTCGACCGCGCCATCCTCCGCCACCAGCACGGCCAGCGCTTGGGTCGGCGAAAGCGGGACGAAGCCGATCGAACGCAACTTCATCTCACGCTTGGGCACCATGACGAGGCCCGCACAGGCCGACAGCCCGGACAGCACCGCCGTGGTGGCGGCAAGTGCTTCCTCGACTGGGCCGGAGCGCGCGGCGCGCGCCTCGATCGCGGTACGCTCCTCGATACTCGGCTCCATCGCGTGCATCATGCCGTCGACGAACAGCCGCAGCCCCATGTCGGTCGGCATCCGCCCCGCGCTGGTATGCGGCGCGGCGAGCAGCCCGCGCTCTTCCAGTTCCTGCAACACGTTGCGGATCGAGGCGGGCGACAGGTTGATCCCCGACAAGGCGATCGTCTTCGACCCCACCGGCTGGCCGCTGGTCAGATAGCTGTCGACCACCACGCGAAAAATATCGCGCGCCCGGTCGGTCAGCTCGGTGATCGGTAGGGTGACCATGACGGAAATGTAGGCACGCGCGGCGCGCCACTCAACCGCGATCGGAAGACCTCTCTTCTTCTCCGCGCCCTCTGCGCCTCTGCGCGCAAAAAAGAGAGTGTTCACGCGAAGCCGCGAAGGCACGAAGATTTTCAGTCCCCTCTTCGCGCCTTCGCGGCTTCGCGGCTTCGCGTGAACCATTTTGTCGCGCAGAGGCGCAGAGGACGCAGAGAAGATAGAGTGTCTTCCGATCGCCGCCGTCCTCTCTGGCGCTATTCGCGGGGGGCGGTTAGGGCTGGGGTCAAGGAACAAGGAGAAGACTATGCGCCCGTCCGGCCGGATGCCCGACCAGATGCGTCCCATCACCATCGAGCCGAATTTTACCCGCCACGCCGAAGGATCGGTTCTGATCGGGTTCGGCGATACCAAGGTGCTCGTCACCGCCAGCGTCGAGGAGCGCGTCCCCCCCTTCCTGCGCGGCAAGGGCGAAGGCTGGGTCACGGCCGAATATGGCATGCTCCCCCGCGCCACCCACACGCGCGGCAGCCGCGAGGCGGCCAAGGGCAAGCAGTCGGGCCGCACCCAGGAAATCCAGCGGCTGATCGGCCGATCCTTGCGCGCCGTCTGCGACCTGAAGGCGCTGGGCGAGCGGCAGATCACGCTCGACTGCGACGTGATCCAGGCCGATGGCGGCACCCGCACCGCCGCCATTTCGGGCGCATGGGTCGCACTGCGCATGGCGGTCAACAAGCTCCTCGCCGAGGGCAAGCTGACCAGCGATCCGATCCGCCACAAGGTCGCCGCCGTGTCCTGCGGCATCCATCAGGGCACGCCCGTGCTCGACCTCGACTATATCGAGGATTCGGGTGCCGATGCCGACGCGAACTTCGTGCTGATCGAGAACGGCCATATCGCCGAGGTCCAGGCGACCGCCGAACACGCCACCTATGACGAAGAGGCGCTGCTGCGTCTGCTCCGCCTGGCGCGCATGGGCTGTACCGAGATCTTCGCCGCGCAGGACCGGGCGATCCGCGCATGAGCGGCGAAGGAAACGGCCGTCAGGCAATCCGCAAGCTCGAACCCGGCAAGCTGGTGCTGGCCAGCCACAACAAGGGCAAGATCGTCGAATTTCGCGAACTGCTCGCCCCTTTCGGCGTCGAGGTGATCGCGGCGGGCGATCTGGACCTGCCCGAACCGGAGGAGACCGGCACCACCTTCGTCGCCAATGCCGAATTGAAGGCGCTGGCGGCGGCGGACCTGTCGGGGCTTCCCGCGCTGTCCGACGACAGCGGCTTGTGCGTCGATGCGCTGGGCGGTGATCCGGGGCTGTTCTCGGCGCGCTGGGCGGGGCCGGAGAAGGACTTCGCCATGGCCATGCGCGCGGTCGAGGATCGGCTGAACGAGGAACCGGACATGAGCCGCGCGGCGCATTTCGTCTGCGCGCTGGCGGTGGGCTGGCCCGACGGCCATGTCGAATGGTTCGAGGGCCGCGTCGACGGCACCATCGTCTGGCCGCCGCGCGGGGACAAGGGCCATGGCTATGACCCGATTTTCCAGCCGATCGGCTATACCGAAACCTTCGCCGAGATGGACCAGGACGAAAAGAACCGCATCAGCCACCGCGCCGATGCGTTCGGCCAGTTGGTGAAGGCGGTATTCTAAACAATCCTCCCCGGCACGGGGAGGTGGCAGGCCGAAGGCCTGACGGAGGGGGGCTTCCGCAAAGGATGCCCTTTACGGCGATCCCCCCTCCACCATCCTTCGGATGGCCCCCCTCCCCGTGCCGGGGAGGATGAAGTTAACCCTTGGCCAGCCGCTTCTGGTTGGCGGTCACCGCGCGGTGCACCGGCGCCATCGCCTGGAGCGGCATCGACGCGCCGATCAGCATCGCGCGCGCCATGGTTTCCCAGGCATCCAGCATCCCGCCGCGCGGGTCGTGTCGGGACAGTTTCGACAAGGCCGCCTGATCGCGGTTCCAGACCTTGGCCGACTGGTCGAAAGCCTTCACCTTCTCGCTGACCATCAGGGTCATTTCCGCCGCCGAGGATGTGCCGGTCGCCATCGCGCCCATACGGGTCGCCATCACGCTCTGCGCGCTCAGCATCGATTCGCCCGCCATTACCGCGAAGCGTGCGGGCGCGGTCCAGAAGGTCAGCCAGGCCATCGGATCATAGGGATTCGCCATTGCATATTGCCTTCCCGCCGTTCCGCGCGAGTCAGAAGCTCCGCTCGCCGACGACGTTACCGGTAGGGCTATAGCGGCAAACGAGGAAGTCGTCGCGCCTGTTGCTCGCCATCGCGCAACCGACCGCCGTGGATCGGGCCCAGACGATCTGGGTGTAATGCGCCACGTCGCCGAACTGGCCGGTGCGGCTGGCCTGGGGGATGGGCAGGTTCACGAAATCGCGCTTCTCCGCCACCCAATGCCCCATCATCTCGTCATAGCGATAGGCCCCGCGCGTGCCGGTCCACAGATTCTCGCCCTGCCGGGTCGGCCCCTGCGGCTGCTCGGCATGCTGGAAGCGCCCGGTACGGGCCATCTCCTGCGCATAGGCCAAGGCACTCGCCGCCAGCCGGTCGTCCCAGACCAGCGGCGGCAGCCCGACCTCGGCCCGCGCCGCGCGGTGGCCGTCCAGCATCGCCTGACGGAGCAGGCCCGCCCCGCGTGCGGCGGGTATGTCGGAGGAGCGTTGCTCCACCACCCGCGCGGGGGCGCGCTCGGTCGAGCCGCCCTGAGCGGACACCTTTGGCGCGGACACCATGGGCCCGCATCCCGCCAGCAAGGCGGCAAGGACGGGCAGCGATAAGAGATGGCGAAGTGCGACCATCGCCGCCATATCGGGGCGCATCATGTCCTCCGCAATATCGACCGTTTCGCCTTTGGCTCCCGCCCCGCTGGCGCTTTATGTCCATTGGCCCTTCTGCGTCTCCAAATGCCCCTATTGCGACTTCAACAGCCATGTCCGCGAATCGGTGGACCAGGCGGCGTGGGCCAAGGCGCTGCTCGCCGACCTGGCGCATGAGGCGGCGGCGTTGCCGGGGCGGCGGTTGACGTCGATCTTCTTCGGCGGTGGCACCCCCTCGCTGATGCCGCCCGCCACCGTCGCCGCGATCCTGGACGCCGCGGAGCGCCATTGGGGCTTTGCCGAGGGGATCGAGATCACGCTGGAGGCCAATCCCTCTTCGGTCGAGGCGGCGCGCTTCGCCGATCTCGCCGCCGCCGGGGTGAACCGCGCCTCGCTGGGCGTGCAGGCGCTGGATGACGAGGCGCTGCATTTCCTGGGCCGCGCACACGGCGTGGACGAGGCGCTGCGCGCGCTCCAGACGGCACAAGGATTGTTCGGTCGGGTCAGCTTCGACCTGATCTATGCCCGCCCCGGCCAGCCTCTGGCCGAATGGGAGGCCGAGCTGACCCGTGCGATCGGCTATGGCACCGAGCATCTGTCGCTCTATCAACTGACCATCGAGCCGGGCACCCGCTTCCATACCGAGGCGACGGCGGGGCGGCTGACCATACCCAACGGCGATGCCGCCGCCGACCTGTTCGAGACGACGCGCGCGATCACCGCCGCCGCCGGGTTGCCCGCCTATGAAACCTCCAATCATGCCCGGATCGGGGCGGAGAGCCGCCATAACCTGACCTATTGGCGCTATGGCGACTATGCCGGGATCGGCCCTGGCGCACATGGCCGACGCGAGGGTGTGGCCACCGTGCGCCGCAAGAAACCCGAAAACTGGATGACGGCGGTTGAGCGCAACGGCCATGGCATCGAGGTGGAGGAAACCCTCCCCCCCATCACCCGCGCGACCGAGGCGCTGGTCATGGGGCTACGCCTGACCGAGGGCGTGGACCTGGCGCGCGTGACGACGCTGGCCGGGGGACGCTATATGGTGGACCGGGATGCGGTGGCCCTGCTGTCGCGGCAAGGGCTGGTGCGGATGGAGGCCGAGCGGCTGATCGTCACCGATGCGGGCGCGTTGCTGCTCGATGCGATCCTGCGGGAAGTGGTGGTGACCGACGAACTCGATGCGCGATGAGGTAAGTCCGCCGCTCCCCTCCCCTTCAGGATTCCTCTGCGAAACTCATCCATGCCCACCCCGGCGGAGGCCGGGGTCCAGTCAGGGCGTGATTGCAAGCAACTCTAATCGCGCACCAACTGGACCCCGGCCTCCGCCGGGGTGGTATATGTTTTCGGGCAATGTACCCGCTTTCGCAGAGGAATCCCGTCAAGGGAAGCGGCTCTGCAAGTGCAACCCTCGGGACAAGGCCCCACCCCAACCCCTCCCCTGAAGGGGAGGGGCTTTGGCCGGCTCGATACGGTGCGACCGTTCCCCTAACGCACCGTCATTGCACCGCCTCGCGCAACCACGCCAGATAGCGCGGCGAGGCGTCGGTGATCGGCACGGCGACGATCTCCGGCACGTCATAGCTGTGCAGCGCCTCGATCGCCTCGCACAATGGGGCGAAGCGGCTCCGAAGCGTCTTGATGTGCAGCATCACCTCCGGCTCGTGCTGCACCGCGCCGTTCCAGCGATACCAGCTTTCAATCGGCATCATCTGAACACAGGCGGCCAGCCGCCCTTCCACCAGCGCCTGGGCGATGACGGCGGCCTCTTCGCGGGAGGCCGCCGCGCACATCACGACGATGGCGTCGTCGCTCAATCCCCGAACCCGGTCGGCGCGGGCGACACCGTCACCGCCGTGCCGCCGCGGATCTCCTGCACCTCCAGCGCGCGCTCGGCCACGCCGTCGCGGCCGAAGCGGAAGGCGCCGTCGATCCCCGAAAAACCATCCGCCGCCCGCAGCCGTGCCTCGGGGAAGGCCGCGTTCATCTTCCAGTCGCGCGCGATCCGCACGGTCAGCAGCACCGCGTCATAGCCCAGGCTCGACAGGCGATAGGGCGCGGCCTTGAACCGGGCGCGATATTTGGTGGCATATTGGCGGTAGAGGTTGTTCGACACGCTGGCGAACCATGCCCCGTTCAGCGGCGCCCGCGCGGCGATACCCGATTCGGAATTCCACAATTCGGTGCCCAGCAATCGCGTCGTCGCGCCCGACCCACGCTTCAGGATCGGGGCCGCCGCCGCCGCCGCCGCGCCGCCATCGGCGATCAGCACCGCGTCATAGGGTGCCTTGGCGCTCAGCCGCTGCGCCGCCCCCGCGATGCCGCCCGCGACCCGGCCATAGGGCTGGAGCGAGACGACCTGCCCCCCCGCCCCTTCGACCGCGCGAAGAAAGGCGGTCGAGGCGCGCTCGCCATAAAGGCCGTTGGGCACCAGCCCCGCAAAGCTGGTGACGCCCCGTCCGCGCGCATAATCGACCACCCGGTCGATCGACTGGGCGGGGGTATAGCCCATCAGATAGGTGCCGTTCCCGGCCACGCCCGCATCGTTGGAGAAGCTGATGACCGGCACCTTCGCCGCCCGCGCGACAGGGGCGACCGCGCGGACATCCTCGGACAGCAAAGGCCCCAGGATCAGTTGCGCGCCCTCGGCAATCGCCTTTTGCGCCGCCGCCGCCGCGCCGGGCGTGGTGTCGTAATTGGTGATTCGGATCGTGTCCGCCTGCGCGTCGAGCAGCGCCATCATCGTCGCATTGGCGATCGACTGGCCCACCCCGGCATTGCTGCCCGATAACGGCACGAGCAGCGCGATGCGGTGCCGCGCCGTATCGCGCGGCAGGCCGGGCTCGACCTCGGTCGAGGGGCGCGGGCTGGTTTGCTGGGGGCGTACCGGGGGTTGTTCGACCGGCCCGCGCGGCACGATCGTCTGACATGCCGCCAGAAACAGCGTCGCGGCCAGCGCCACCGCGCGGCCCAACCGCCCCGCCCCCATTTTTCCGGAGCGCGGAATGACGGCCCCCGGTTGTACGAACAGCCCTGCCTCTGTCATGACGATCCCCGTGACCCAATCCGAACCTATTCTCGAACCCGGCCTGTACATCGTCGCGACCCCTATCGGCAATCTCGGCGATCTGTCCCCCCGCGCAGCCAACATATTGACGAAGGCCGATGTCATCGCGGTGGAGGACAGCCGCGTGACCGCCGGGCTGCTCCGCCATATCGGCATCAAGCGGCCCATGCAGCCCTATCATGACCATAATGCCGAGCATGTCCGCCCCGGCCTGATCGCCCGCATGGCAACCCAGGCGGTGGCTCTGGTGTCGGATGCAGGCACGCCGCTCATCTCCGATCCGGGGTACAAGCTGGTCCGCGATGCGCGCGCGGCGGGCCATATGGTCGTAACGATCCCCGGCCCCTGCGCCGCCATCGCCGCGCTGACGCTGGCGGGCCTGCCGACCGACCGGTTCCTGTTCGCGGGCTTCCTGCCGCCCAAGGAAAAGGCGCGCGCCGACGCCATTGCCGAGATCGCGGGCATCCGGGCGACGCTGGTCCTCTACGAATCAGGGCCCCGCCTCGCCGCGACGCTGACCGCGCTGGCGGAAGGATTGGGCGACCGCGAGGCGGCGGTGACGCGCGAGATCACCAAGAAGTTCGAGGAGGCGGTGACCGGCACCCTCTCCACCCTCGCCGCCCGCTATGCCGAAGGGGGCCCCAAGGGCGAGATCGCGATCGTCGTCGCACCACCGGGCGAAGCGCCCCCCGCCACCGAACAGGATGCCGACGCCGCGCTGGCCGAAGCGCTGACCCGCCTGCCCGTCGGTCGCGCGGCAAGCGAGGTCGCCAAGGCGCTGGGGCTCGACCGCAAGGCGCTCTATGCCCGCGCACTGGCGATGAAGGACGGCAATTCAAGCGATTAGGGTCCGGCATTAGCGATTCGGCAAGGATCGGGCGCGCAGGGAGATGTCAGGAGCCGCTCCCCATGTACGCCTTCCAATTTCGTCACGACCTCAACCTGCTCGACATCCAGTGGACCGGGCATTTCACGCCCGAGATCGCCATGCGCTATGCCCGGGAATTGCTGGACGCCTTCCGGCGCAGCGGTTTCCGCCCCGGCTATCGGCTGCGCATCGACATGTCGGCGATCAACGTCCAGCCCAAGGATGCGATCATGACGGTGCACGAAGCGCTGCGCGACTTCCCCCGTGCCAGCCGGATCGCGATGATCAACGGCAGCGCGATCGGGCGCCAGCAGATCCGGCGACTGATGACCCAGCCCTATCTCCGTGTGTTCGATCCCGCCGAAGACAGTCTGGCCTGGCTGACTGCGCCCGAGGACGTGGCGGCCTAAGGGCCGACACGAAACCGGACCGATACGGGCTTGCGCCGATCGATGGCGCTTCGCACGATATGGCATGGCATCCGATCATGTCCGCATACGGTCCCGTACCCGTTCTCTGACAGCGAGTGAGAGCGGACGTCCCATCTCCAAAAGGCCGACGCCCGAACGGCAGCGTGCCGAGGAGGCGGGTCGTCGCGGTGAACGCCTCGCCGCCTGGTGGTTGCGCCTGAAAGGCTGGACCATCCTCGGCCGCCGCGTCCGCACGCCTGCGGGCGAGGTCGACCTGATCGCGCGGCGCGGGTCGCTGGTCGCGTTCGTCGAGGTGAAGACGCGCAAGACCGCCGCCGAACTGGACTTCGCGATCGACGAGCGGCGGCTCGCGCGGGTGGCCGCCGCCGCCGAGGTGCTGATGCCGACTTACGCCGGGCCAGGCGACGATATCCGGGTCGACGTGATCCTGCTCGCGCCGGGCACCCGGCCGCGTCACATCGAAAATGCCTGGTGCGGGTGACAGCGGACGAGCGAAGGATTACCTCCCCTGCCGAAAGACCCGCCCGAACGAAGGAACGTCCCCATGTCCAAGCCACTGACCGTCGCCGTCCAGATGGACCCGATGGACCAGATCAACATCGCGGGCGATTCGACCTTCGCACTGATGCTCTCCGCCCAGACGCGTGGGCACAGGCTGTTTCATTACGATGCGGGCGACCTCAACTGGTCGGACGGGCATCTCTGGACCAGGGCTCACCCCGTCACCGTCCAGCGGGTCGCGGGCGACCATTACGACTTCGGCGATCCCGTAAAACTCGATCTGGGCAATGAGGCCGATGTCGTGCTGATGCGGCAGGACCCGCCCTTCGACCTGGGCTATATCACCGCGACCCATTTGCTGGAGCGGGTCGCCGAGAAGACGCTGGTGGTCAACAATCCGCGCAGCGTGCGCAACGCGCCGGAAAAGGTCTTCGTCCTCGACTATCCGCAGTTCATGCCGCCGACGCTGGTCACCCGCTCGCTCGACGAAGCGCGTGCGTTCTTGGCCAGGCATGGCGAGATCGTCATCAAGCCTCTCCACGGCAATGGCGGCAAGGCGATCTTCAAGGTCGGGCGCGACGGCGCGAACCTGTCCGCGCTGATCGAGGTGTTCAACACCGCCTATCGCGAGCCGCACATGGTCCAGGCGTTCCTCCCCGCCGTGGCCAAGGGCGACAAGCGCATCGTCCTGATCGACGGCGAAGTGGCGGGCGCGATCAACCGCCTGCCGGGCGAAGGCGAGATTCGCTCCAACCTGGCGGTCGGCGGTTCGGCGCAGAAGACCGAGCTGACGGAGCGCGAGCGCGAGATCTGCGCGGTGCTCGGGCCGGAACTCAAGCGGCGCGGGCTGCTGTTCGTCGGGATCGACGTGATCGGCGGCGAATGGCTGACCGAGATCAACGTCACCTCCCCCACGGGCATCGTCGCGATCGAGAAATTCGACGGCACCGATGTCGCCGCGCTGATCTGGGACGCGATCGAGGCCAAGGTCGCGGCGAAGAGTTAACCCAATCAATCCTCCCCGGCACGGGGAGGGGGACCGCCGCAAAGCGGTGGTGGAGGGGGCGTGCGGCACAGGCCATCCCGTGAGGAAGCCCCCCTCCGTCAGGCCTTCGGCCTGCCACCTCCCCGTACCGGGGAGGATTTGCCCTCACGGAACCCATCCCCCGTCCCATGCTTTTCCTGTCCCAAGCAACGAAGGGCATGAGCATGGGTGCAACGACAATCGGCGCGCTGGTCGGCGCCGCCATCGACGGGATGTCGGGCGACGACGGGGTCGGCGACGGCGCGGTGATCGGTGCCGTCACCGCCAATGTCCTGAAGATCGTGCTGCCGCTCGCCATCACCTATGCGGTGGGATGGGCGGTGCTGCGCGGCGCGGGTGAACTCAAGGACCGTGTTTTCGGAGAGGTGCAATGATCGGACGGATCGTGGGAGCGCTGGTCGGGCGCGAAGTCAGCCGCCGCGACGGCAATAGCGGCCTGAAGGGCGCGGCGCTGGGCGCGCTGGCGGTCGGCGGCATGCGCCGCCTGGGTCCGCTCGGACTGCTGCTGGGTGGCGGCTATGCGGCCAAGAAGGCCTATGACCGGCACAAGGCGAGTAAAATCGCGGGCGACCGCTACTAAGGGACGCTTTCCTCCCGCTCCACTGGTCGCAGCGCGTCAAGCATGTCTTGACGCGCTGCGACCGCGTGCGTCAAAGGCAGGCATGTCCAATTCGCCTGCCCATCCCGACGATCCCCACAAGCTGAAGCGCCGCGGCATGTTGTTCGTGCTGTCCTCCCCCTCGGGCGCGGGCAAGTCGACCATCGCGCGCAAGCTGCTGGCCGATGATGACGGCCTGCAAATGTCGGTGTCGGCGACGACGCGCGGCATGCGGCCCGGCGAAGTCGATGGGAAGGACTATCACTTCGTCGATCTGGAAGAATTTCGCCGGATGGTGGCGAATGACGAATTCCTCGAATGGGCGCATGTCTTCGACAATCGCTACGGCACCCCGCGCGCGCAGGTCGAGGCGATGCTGGCGACGGGCAAGGACGTGCTGTTCGATATCGACTGGCAGGGCGCGCAACAGCTCTTCCAGATCGCTGGCGGCGACGTGGTCCGCGTCTTCATCTTCCCGCCGTCGATGGAGGAGTTGCGCCAGCGGCTCGAACGCCGCGCGACCGATTCGGTCGAGGTGATCGATGCGCGCATGGCCCGCGCGACCAATGAGGTCAGCCACTGGGACGGATACGACTATGTCCTGGTCAATGACGATGTCGAAAAATGCTTCCAGGGCGTGAAGACCATCCTGCAAGCCGAACGGCTGAAGCGTTCGCGCCAGACCGGGTTGATCGGATTCATCCGGAAGCTGACGACGAAGTAAGGGGTTCGTCGCTTCGGGGCGGCGGTGTCGCGTGCACTTCGACTTCGCTCAGTGCAAACGGAGGAGTGGAAGCAGGAAGCGAAGCGGCACTCCATCCACGTTCAAGCGAACGGAGGAGTGGCCGCAGAAGCGAAGCACCCCCACCCCCGTTCAGGCTGAGCGAAGTCGAAGCCCACGCCCTGCCCTGTCCGCCAGCGGAATCCCGTGGGCTTCGACTTCGCTCAGCGCGAACCGAGGGGTGGGCGAGTCGAGACGTTGCGACCGGAGTTGCAGAACGCGAACGGAGGGCGGGATCGATCAAAAGCCCGGCACGCTCCGTGCAGGCAAATCACCCCCCGAGCGCCTTCAAGAATCCGACCGCCGCATCGAACTCCCGACGCTTCGCCCCGCGCGCTTCGACCGCGAGATAATCCTCGCCCCATTGCTCGACCTGGAAATCCTCGTCGACATGCGCCGCCGTCCACACGGCATCGGCGTCCGCCGCCCCCTCCAGCAGAGCCAGCGCCAGGATCAATGACCCGCTGATCGTCACCACCGGTGACAACGCGGCCAGTTGAAACGCCCCCAGTGCCGCCACCGCCTGCGACAGCCGCGCGACGGTCGCCTCGGGCTGCGGCTGGTGCATGATCCCCGTCACCAGCGTGAAGTGAACGTCATAGCGGTCACGCGCCCAGTCGAGCAGCGGGTTCCACACCGCATCCTGCCGCACGATCAGCTCCGGCGGCGAATCCGCGCGGTAACAGAGCAGATCGCTCTCGGCGTAGCGCGCCAGCCCGGCGGCGAAGGGAGCCGGATCGACCGCGATCCGGTCGATCGCGGCATTGGCCAGCCCGGTCAGCGGCATCGCCCGCGGATCGACCGTCTCGCCGACCGAGCGCCACTCCCCGGCCACCGCCTCGGCCAGCGCCGACGTAGGCAGGGCCAGCGGGGTACGGCCCGGCGTCCGCACCGGGCGATCGTCCAGCCGTACGACACGGTCGGCATCGACATCGACCTGCTTCCAGAAACGCTTCACTCGCCACCACTCCGCCACCGATGCGCCAGCCCGGCGGGCACGATCGCGATCATCGCCAGCGCCGACAGGACGATCGCCACGCCCAGCACCTTGTGGGGCCAGGCCACCCCGCGCGAGGCCAGGACGATGCCGAACACCGCACCCGCCACGCCGATCAGCCGCACCGCGACGATGACCAGCCAGCGCCGCCGGGCGCGTGCGATATCCTCGCTCATGGCCGCACCAGCAGGGTGGGCAGGTCGGCCACCTCCTGCGCGACGACCTCCGCCCCCGCCTTCACCAGTTCGTGCACGTCATGATATCCCCAGGCGACACCGACCGCGAAGGCGCCCGCCGCCTTGCCCATCGCCATGTCGAAGCTCGTATCCCCGATCATCGCCACGTCTTCGGCGGCCACCCCGGTCTCGGCCATGGCGGCAAGGACCATCGAGGGATCGGGCTTGGACGGGTGGCGGTCGGCGGTCTGGAGCGTGACGAAATGATGCGTCAGGCCATGTTCGGCCAGCACCCGCGCCAGACCGCGATCGGACTTGCCGGTCGCCACGCCCATCAGCCAGCCCTGTTCGGCCAGATGGTCGAGCAGCGCCGCGATCCCCTCGAACAACGGCTCGGGCTCCATCGCGCCCTCGGTGCGCAGCCGGAAAAAGGCGGCCTTATAGTCGGCGGCGAGGCGATGATGCGCTGCGTCCGGCTGGTCGGGGGCGAGCACCCGCATCGCCTCGACCAGGCTCAATCCGACGATTCGGCGAATCGCGGAGGCCGGGGGCGGGGTCAGGCCCGACAGGGCGAACGCCTCGACCGCCGCGAGGCAGATATTGGCCTGGCTATCGACAAGGGTGCCGTCGCAATCGAACAGGGCAAGGCGCGGTCGCGTCATCCGCCCTCTCCTATCGGCATGGCGGCCATGGGGGAAGCATGGCGTTTCGCATGAACGACAGCTAACGACCGCATTCAGCATCGGAACATCGCGAATCGGGCAGAAGAGCATCAACGACGACGGGAAGCCCCGCCGCCGCCGGATCGAAGATCAAGGGAGATTGTGATGTTCAAGAAGCTCTCGCTCGCTGCCGCTGCCCTTGCTGTCGGCGCCACGGCCATGGTTCCCACCGCCGCTTCGGCGCAGCGTTATTATGACCGCTATGACCGCGCCTATGGCGGGGCCTATTCGGACGGTTACAACCGTGGTCCGGGCTATGACCGTGGCTATTACGACCGTCGCGGCGGCTATGATCGCGGTTATTACAATCGCGGCCCGCAGCGCTGCAACAGCGGCACCACGGGCACCATCGTCGGCGCGATCGCCGGTGGTCTGCTCGGCCGTACGATCGACACGCGGGGCGACCGGACGCTCGGCACGGTCCTGGGCGGCGGCGCCGGTGCGCTGGCCGGTCATGCGATCGAAAAGTCGAACAACCCCGGCTATTGCCGCTAACACCCGGTTTTCGAGGGGGTTCGCCCCCTCCCCCGGTTTCGTCGGAGCCCCGTCGGCCTTCTGGTCGGCGGGGTTTTCCGTGTTGCAACCCTTGTCTTGCCATGCACCTTGTATAGCAAGGTACATGGCGTTATAGTTGACTATATGGATATTGCGGGCTGGCAGTCACAATTGCGCAAAGGGGCGGCCGAGCTGGTGCTGCTCTGCGTGCTCGCGCGCGGCGAGGCGTATGGCGTCGAGATCCTGGCACGCATTCGCGGAGGCGGTGACCTGGTCAGCGAGGGCACGCTCTATCCGCTGCTCAGCCGGTTGGAGAAATCGGGCCGCATCGCCGCGCGCTGGGAATTGCCCGCCGAGGGCGGCAATCCGCGCAAATATTATCGCCTGACCGCGGAAGGGGCCGCGCTCGCCACCGCGATGCGCGCCGCCTGGATCGACTTTCGCACCACCATCACGACCCTAGTGGAGGATCAGCCATGACCGAGCCCGCCCGAACCATCGCCGACTATGTGCGCCGTCTCCGCTGGTCGCTCCAGGCGATCCCCGCCGAGGATCGGACCGGTATCGTCCGCGAGATCGAGAGCCATCTGACCGACAGCCTTGCCGCCGGACCGGAGAGGCTGGACGCCAGCCTGTCGGCGCTGGGATCGCCGCACGCGCTGGCGGCGCGGTTCGTTCAGGAATATCGGCTGGCGGGTGCTTTGGCGGAGGATCGCCCCGCGCCCCTGCTCCGCGCGATGCTGGTCCGGTCGGGGCGCAGCGTGGCGGCATTCGGTGCGGTGCTGGCGGCGATGCTGCTGTATCTGTTCGCCTTCTGCTTCGCCGCCGTCGCCGTGACGAAGCCGCTATTCCCCGCCCATGTCGGACTGTGGTCGCTACCCCAGGGCAGAGCCTTCGGCATCCTGACCGACCCGCCCGCCGCACCGGACGTCATGGGCCTGTGGATCCTGCCGGTCGCGTTGGCCGGGGCGCTGGGTTGCTATGCTCTGGCGACGCTGGTGCTGCGCGGCACCGGGCGGCATCTGTTGGGGCGGGCCGCCTGACGATCCTCCCCGGCACGGGGAGGTGGCAGGGCGAAGCCCTGACGGAGGGGGATTCCACACAGGGCGTCCCCTTGCGGCTCGCCCCCTCCACCATGCTTCGCATGGTCCCCTCCCCGTACCGGGGAGCATTGAATCAGCGCGCGCCCCGGCCCCGCCGTTCGCCGCGGCGTTCCTTGCGATATTGTTTGGCATGCGCCTTGGCCCGCTGCTTCAGCACGTCCTTGGGCGGCGGACCGCGATCCTCGTCCTGGGGCAGGACATCGCCGCGAATCTCGTCGAAGCCGAGCTGGTTCATCGACTCGGCGAAGTGGCTGGGCAGTTCGGCGGTCTGGTCGATCCGCCCGCCATCCGGGTGATCGACCCGGATGCGGCGCGCATGCAGGTGCATCTTGCGGCTGATCCCGCCGGTCAGGAACGCCGCCGCCCCGCCATATTTGCCGTCGCCGACGATCGGATGGCCGATCGCCGCCATGTGCACGCGCAACTGATGGGTGCGGCCCGTGAACGGCTGCAACTCGACCCAGCAGCAGCGATTGCCCGCCCGCTCGATCACCCGGTAGCGCGAGCGCGCCGCCTGGCCGTTCTCCTCGTCGACATGCATCTTCTCGCCGCCGGTGCCCGGCTGTTTGGCGATCGGCAGTTCGATCGTGCCGTCCTCGATCGAGGGGACGCCGACGACCAGCGCCCAATAGATCTTCTTGGCGGTGCGCCCCGAAAAGGCCTTGGCGAAGAACGCCGCCGCCCGCGCATTGCGCGCGACGAGCAGCGCGCCCGAGGTGTCCTTGTCGAGCCGATGGACCAGCTTGGGCCGCCCCTCCGCCTCGAATTGCAGCGCGTCGAGCAGCCCGTCGACATGGGTGGTCGTCTTGGTCCCCCCCTGCGTCGCCAGGCCCGGCGGCTTGTTGAGGACCAGCGCGTCGCGATCCTTGTGGATCACCATCTCGCGCGCGAACGCCTCTTCATCCTCGGACAGGATGTTGCGCGGGCGCATCGTCGGCTTGCTGTTCTCGACCAGGGCGGGCTCGGCGGGGGGCACGCGCAGCACCTGGCCCGCGATGATGCGGTCGCCCGGCGTCGCGCGCGCGCCGTCGACGCGCAACTGCCCGGTGCGGGCCCATTTGGCGACCGTCGTGAAGCTGGTTTCGGGCAGATGCCGCTTGAACCAGCGATCCAGCCGAATGCCGTCATCGTCATAGCCGACCGTGAATTGGCGGACAGAGTCCGTCATGCGAAAATCCTCGTCAACGAAAGCCCGGCCCACAAGGCGACCAGTGATCCCAATATAGACAGCGCGACGTAAGCGAGCGCCACCGCCCCCTGCCCCCGCTCGATCAGCGTGATGGTGTCCAGCGAAAAGGCGGAGAAGGTCGTATACCCCCCCAGCACCCCGACGCCGATGAACAGCCGCCACCCCTCATGCCCACCGATCCGCGCCAGCGTGCCCGCGAGCAGGCCCATGGCGAGACAGCCGATCCAGTTGACCGCCAGCGTACCGAACGGAAAGCCGGGGCCGAGTGCATCGGTCAGCACCCGCCCCGTCCAATACCGTCCCCCCGAGCCCAGCGCGCCGCCCAGCATCACGAGTAGAAGCGGTGACATAATCCCGTCCCCCTAGCGCAACCGCGCGTTCGGCGCAAAGGACAAGCGTTTTGGGCCGTAGCGTCCGTCGAGGGCCCCCTTTCCTCCCCTGCAAGGGGAGGAACAAGGTCGTGCCCTACCCGCCCTTCACCACAAGATCGACATCGGTGCCGCCCCCGGTGCGCGCGGTGGCGTAGATCATATAGGCCGCATCCCCCCGCGTGCCGCCCAGCACATGCTGCGCGCCGTCCATCTTGTGCTCGGCGGAATAGCCCGCACCCGAGGCGCGGGTGTAATAATAGTCGACGACCTTGGCCACCGGGGCGGAGGTGCGGATGCTGACGATCCGCAAGGCACAACCCTGAGCGTCATTGCCCGCCGCCTCCGCCACCTGACCGCCCGGATAGACGGCGAACGCGGCGGGCAGACGCCCCGCCCAGCCCGCCGAATAGCGCAGGCCGTCCACGCAAGCGGCATTGCCCGCCTGCTGTCCCGCCTTGGCCGCGAGCGTGAAGGCCCCGGCGGCGGCGCGACATTCGGGGCAGTCGCGCGCGGCCAGCGGCGCGGATTTCAGCGTCTTGGCATCGACCGGATCGGCGGGCAGCGGCAGCGAGGGCAGCATGTCGCTGACGGGCTGGTTCGGCGGGCGCACCGCATTGGCGTTGGCGCTTTGGGTCAGGCCGGGATCGACCATGATCTGCGCGGCCAGCGCCTCGCGCAGTTGCGGGTCGCGCGTCGGACTGCCTTCGTTCATCGCGGCCAGTTCCTTGTCGAGCGCGTTGAGTTGCGCATCGTCATCCTGCCCGCTTCCGCAACCCGCGAGCAGGAGACACCCCAGGGGAACGAGGATTCGTCGCGACATGGCCATCATTCCCTTTCCCTAGCATGAGGTCGGCGGGTGATCCCTAACGGCGAATCGCCCATTGCCAACCCGGCGTCCCGGTGCGGGATCGTCCGCGCGCCGCTTGTGCATCGGCGAGAGCGACGCCATCTTGCCGCCATGCTGAACCTGTTCTCGATCCTTATCGGCTTTGTCGCGCTTATGCTCGGCATCGTGCCGTTCCTGCCCTTTTTCGCCTGGGGCTATTGGTTCGTCATCCCCATCGCGATCGTCGGCGCGGCGGTGGGCGCGCTGTCGTCGCGGAACAGCGGGCGCAATCTCAACCTGATCCTGATCCTGATCTTCGGCCTTCGCCTGATGCTGGGTGGCGGCCTGATCTGAACGAGGAACGGCCCGGCGAGTCTCCCCGCCAGGCCGTCCCGATCGTCCGGCCTGCCGGATCAGCGGCAGCGCACCTGACCGCGATCGACCTGCTGGCCCAACAGCGCGCCGCCGCCCGCGCCGATCACCGTGCCCAGAAGGCGCGAACCGCCGCCCGCGATGATGTTGCCCAGCGCACCGCCCGCCAGACCGCCGATCACCAGCCCCGTGGTGCCGTCGTTGCGGCGGCAATAATAGCGACCGTTCATCCCGCGATAGATGCGGTCGTTCCGTCCCAGTGTGCGGGGCTGATAGAAACGGCCATCACGATAATAGCGTTGGGGGTCATAGCCGCGCTGGCCCGGCTCGAACCGGTTATAGTCGTAATTGCGCCAACGGACATTGCGTGTGTCGCGCCGATAGTCCTTGCGCGCGTCGCGGATATCTTCACGATATTCGCGGCGGGCATCGCGAACGTGCTCGCGATATTCCTGGCGTGCTTCCCATCCGTTGCGCTGGGCGGCGACGGGCATGGCGGCAAAGGCGGTGGCGGCAATCGTCGCCGACAAGAGAGCGATACGCATGACTGGACTCCCGATGATGATGCGGATTCAACGCGCATCTTTGTCGGCCTGTTGCGTGAACCGAAAACTACGTGCCGTTCACGATCGGGACAGCGCCAACAGTTGCTTCCCTTCAAAAGAAAAGGACGCCACCCGAAGGTGACGTCCTTTTCGTCATTCCGGCGAACCGGCCTGTGGATATTTAGCGGCAGCGACGGTTGCTGGTGCCGCGCTCGACTTCGCGACCCGCCAGCGCGCCGACGGCGGCACCGCCCAGCGTGCCCAGCGTCCGGTCGCCGCGCGTATCGATCGTGCGCCCCAGCAGCGCACCCGCGACGCCGCCGACGACCAGACCGGTCGTGCCATCGGGCTTGCGGCAGCGGACGCGACCGCGATCGTCGCGCCATTCGCGATACTTGTAGCGACGCTGCGCATCGGCGGCAGTAGCCGGCAGGACCAGCGAGGGGACGACCATCGCGGTACAACCCAGGGCGAGCATCAATTTCCGCATGACATTGTTCCTTTCAAAATGATCTGACGCCGTAACGTCCATATTCTACTGTCCGTTGCATGAACGCGAGATAACGTCGCATTCATCTTGCGGACGGCCTTTCCGGTGCGGGACAGGGGCTATAGGGTCGGTGGCGATGCTGCCCGAACCGACCGCCATGCTGCCCGCCGTGATGCCCTGGCTCGACCTTGCCGGGCTGGCGGTGTTCGCCGTCTCGGGCGCGCTGGTCGCCGCCAAGCATCGCCAGACGATGGTGACGCTGGTCTTCTTCGCGCTGATCACCGGGGTCGGCGGGGGGACGTTGCGCGACCTGTTGATCGATGCGCCGGTCTTCTGGGTGCATGATCCGCGCGTGCCGCTGGTCTGCCTGATGGCGGCGATCGCGGTGTGGGCGACGCCCGAGCGCTGGTGGCGGGGGAGCGCGCTCGACTGGTTCGATGCGGTGGGGTTGGCGGCCTATGCCGTGTACGGCGCGGCCAAGGCGAGCGGCTATGGCATCTCGCCCATCCCGGCGGCGATGCTGGGGGTGGTGTCGGCCTGTGTCGGCGGGATCATCCGCGACGTGATCGCGGGCGAGCCGTCCATTCTGATGCGTCCCGAACTCTACGTCACCGCCGCCGCGCTGGCGTCGACCAGTTATGTCATCCTGACGTTCTTGGGCGTGCCGCTGGCCGGGCCGATCGCGGCGCTGGCCGGGTTCGTGCTGCGCGGGGCGGCGATCCATTATCGAATCGCCCTGCCCGCCTATCCGGCCAAAGGATGGGATCGGGAGTAAGCCCATCAGGATACCCCTCCATCCGTTCGCGCTGAGCGAAGTCGAAGCACACGCTTTGCCATAGCGGCTTGGCGGGCGGATTCCCTTGGCCTTCGACTTCGCTCAGGCTGAACGGATGTCTGGTTCACCAAGCCCCGGCGATCACCGCCCGAGCATCAACTCCGGCCGCACCACCCGGTCGAAGGTCGCCTCGTCGACCAGCCCCAGTTCCAGCCCGGCCTCCTTCAGCGTCTGTCCCTTGTGATGCGCGTGCTTGGCGATCTTGGCGGCGTTGTCGTATCCGATCTCTGGCGCCAGCGCGGTCACCAGCATCAGCGAGCGGTCGAGCAACTCGGTGATCCGGTCGCGATTGACCGTCATCCCCTCGACCGTGCGTTCCGCGAAGCTTTCCATCCCGACCGCCAGCAGATGGATCGACCGCAGCACATTCGCACCGATCAACGGCTTGAACACGTTGAGTTCCAGATGCCCCTGCAAGCCGCCCGCCGTGACGGCGGCATTGTTGCCGATCACCTGTGCGGCCACCATGGTCAGCATCTCGCACTGGGTCGGGTTGACCTTGCCCGGCATGATCGAGCTGCCCGGTTCGTTGGCGGGCAGTTCCAACTCGCCTAGCCCCGAACGCGGGCCGGAGCCGAGCAGGCGGATATCGTTGGCGATCTTGGTCAGCGCCACCGCCAGGACGTTGAGCGTGCCGTGCAGGTCGACCAGCCCGTCATTGCTGGCCAGCGCCTCGAACTTGTTAGGCGCGGTGACGAAATCGAGCCCGGTCGCCTCCGCGATCTCCGCGGCGATCGCCTCGGCAAAGCCGTTGGGCGCGTTGAGGCCGGTGCCGACCGCCGTCCCGCCTTGCGCGAGCGGCAGGATATTGCGGTGGAGCGTCCCCTCGATCCGGTCGCGGGCATTGGCGAGTTGCTGGACGTAACCCGAAAATTCCTGACCCAGCGTCAACGGGGTCGCATCCTGCAAATGGGTGCGGCCGATCTTGACGATCGCGTCCCATTCCCTCGCCTTGGCATCCAGCGCGGCATGAAGCCGGTCGAGAGCAGGAAAAAGCTGCTTCGTCACCGCCAGCGCGGCGGCGACGTGGAGTGCGGTCGGGAAGGTGTCGTTGGACGACTGGCCGCGATTCACATCGTCATTGGGGTGGACAGGCGACTTGCCGCCGCGTGTGCCGGTGAGGATTTCGTTGGCGCGGCCCGCGATCACCTCATTGGCGTTCATATTGGATTGGGTGCCAGAGCCGGTCTGCCAGATCACCAGCGGGAACTGGTCGTCATGCCGCCCGTCGATCACCTCCTGCGCCGCCGATTCGATGGCGTCGGCCTTTTCGGGGGCAAGGCCATGGCCACGATTGATTCGCGCGGCGGCCTTTTTGACGATGGCCAGCGCATGGACGATGCCGATGGGCATCCGCTCGCGCGCGCCGAAGGGGAAGTTTTCGAGGCTCCGCTCGGTCTGCGCGCCCCAATAGGCGTCTCCGGGGACTTCGATCGGGCCGATCGAGTCGGTTTCGGTACGGGTCTGGGTCATGGCAACAGGGACTCACCGCATGGGGATTGGGTTCCCCATCTAATCATGCTGGTCCCGGCATATAAAGGTCCTACCCCGGCGAAGGCCGGGGTCCAGTCACTGCAAACCATCGATAGCGCTTGGCGTTCGCCTCTCACGCGATGACGTTCTTTGCCATCCGCGTCAGAAGAACCGGGCCCCGGCCTTCGCCGGGGAACAAGGAATTTTTGGTTCGCGCGGAGGCGCGGAGAACGCGGAGGTGTCTGGCATTTGGCCACCGCATCCTGCCCCACCCAGGTCTATTGGAGCAGGTCCATAGACGCCACGAAGCGCATCTTCTCCGCGTTCTCCGCGCCTTCGCGCGAACCCAGTCTTCGTTACTTCTTCCGCTTGAAATCCACCGCGACGACGTTGCTGCCGTCTTCGACGGGCTTGCCGACGGGTTCGTCATTTTCGGCCGAATCATGCGGATCGGGTTCGCCTTCGGGATCGTCGGCGACCTGGAAGCCCAGTTCGAACTGCACTTCCGGGTCATGGAAGCGGGTGATCGCCGAATAGGGAATGACCAGCTTCGACGGCACCTGGTTGAAGCTGAGGCCGACCGAGAAGCGATTTTCATCCACCGTCAGGTCCCAGAATCGATTCTGTAGGACGATGGTCATCTCATCCGGGAATCGCTCGATCAGCCGCTGCGGAATGTCCACACCGGGCGCCTGGGTCTTGAAAGTGATGTAGAAATGGTGCGTGCCGGGCAGGTGCCCCGTCTCCGCCACCGGGCCGAGCACACGCCCCACCACCGTGCGCAGGGCCTCCTGCACGATTTCGTCATAGGGGATGAGGCTGTCGGGCAATCCTTCGGTCATATCCCTTGGACTAGCGGCCTTTGATCGCGGGTCAAGATTGCATGGGACGGATAGGTGTTTATGGGAAGGCCATGCGCACCGCCTCCGTCCACCGCGCCACCGCGGAAACCGTCATCGACGTCACCGTCAATCTCGACGGCACCGGCGTCTATCAGAACGCCACCGGCATCGGGTTTCTCGACCATATGCTCGACCAGTTGTCGCGGCATTCGCTGATCGACCTGTCGGTCAAGGTCGAGGGCGACCTGCACATCGATGGCCACCACACGACCGAGGACAGCGCGCTGGCCATCGGACAGGCCTTTGCCAAGGCGCTGGGCGACAAGCGCGGCATCTATCGCTACGGCGAGGCACTGTCGCCGATGGACGAGGTGCTGACCCGCACCGCGCTCGACATTTCGGGCCGCCCCTGGCTGGTGTGGAAGGTGCCGTTCACCAATCCGATGCTGGGCACGCTCCAGACCGAGATGATCGAGCACTGGTTCCATAGCTTCGCCCAGGAGGCCGGGATCACGCTCCATGTCGAGCTGCTCCACGGTCATAACAACCATCACATCGCCGAGAGTATTTTCAAGGGGCTGGCGCGTGCCCTGCGGATGGCGGTCGAGATCGACCCGCGCAAGGCGGACGCCATCCCCTCGACCAAGGGCATGTTGTGACGCTGGCGCTGATCGATATCGAGTCGGGCAATCTCCATTCGGTCGAAAACGCCCTGCGCGCGGCGGGGGCGAGCGATGTGGTCGTCACCGCCGACCCGGACGTGATCGCCAAGGCCGACCGGATCGTCCTGCCCGGCGTCGGCGCGTTCGGGGCCTGCGCGGCGAATCTGCGTGCGGTCGATGGATTGGAAGAGGCGCTGCGCGACGCCGCCCTCGCCCGCGCGCGGCCCTTTCTGGGCATTTGCGTGGGGATGCAGTTGCTCGCCGACACGGGCGAGGAGATGGGCGAGCATCGCGGGCTCGGTTGGATTCCCGGCCGGGTCGCGCGTCTGGCCCCCAGTGATCCGGCGGCCAAGGTGCCGCATATGGGCTGGAACGATGTGCTACCCGTGATCGACCACCCGCTGATCGTGCCGGGCGAGGCCTATTTCCTCCACAGCTTCGCCTTTACCGGCGAGCATGTGCTGGCGACCACCGATCACGCGGGCCCCGTCGCAGCCGCGATCGGCCGCGACACGGTGGTCGGCGCGCAATTCCACCCTGAGAAGAGCCAGCGTTACGGCCTCTTCTTCCTCACCCGTTTCCTGGAGTGGCACCCGTGAGCCTTATCGTCTTCCCCGCCATCGACCTGAAGGGCGGCCAGGTCGTTCGTCTGGCCGAGGGCGATATGGACCGCGCGACCGTCTATGGCGACGATCCGACGCATCAGGCGATGCTGTTCGCCGAGGCGGGGGCGCAGCATCTCCACGTCGTCGATCTCGACGGTGCGTTCGCGGGCACATCGGTCAATGGCGAGGCGGTGCAGGCCATCGTCAAAGCCTTTCCGGGCCATGTCCAACTGGGCGGCGGCATCCGCAAGCCCGAGAATGTCGAACGCTGGTTCGACCTGGGCGTGTCGCGCGTGGTGATCGGCACGGCGGCGCTGGAGAATCCCGATTTCGTCCGCGACATGGCCAAGGCCTATCCCGGCGGCATCGTCGTCGCGGTCGATGCCAAGGACGGCATGGTCGCGACGCGCGGCTGGGCCGATGTGTCGGACGTGTCGGTCGAGGACCTGGCGCGACGGTTCGAGGATGCGGGAGTCGCCGCGCTGCTGTTCACCGATGTGGGACGCGACGGGATGCTCAAGGGCTGCAACGTGCCCGCCACCGTCGATCTGGCGCGCGCGGTGCGCATCCCGGTCATCGCCAGCGGCGGCGTGGCGGGGATCGGCGATATCCATATGCTGGCGCTCCATCATCAGGACGGGGTCGAGGGGGTCATCACCGGCCGTGCGCTCTATGACGGGCGGCTCGATCTGGCGGCGGCGCTGTCGGTGGCGGCGGCCGCATGACCGTCCGGGCGCGCGTCATCCCCTGCCTGGACGTCGCCAATGGGCGCGTGGTCAAGGGCGTCAACTTCGTCGACCTGATCGATGCGGGCGATCCGGTCGAGCAGGCGCGCGCCTATGACGCCGCCGGGGCCGACGAACTCTGCTTCCTCGACATCACCGCCAGCCATGAGGCGCGCGGCACCATATTGGACGTGGTGCGGCGAACGGCGGCGGTGTGCTTCATGCCGCTGACCGTCGGCGGCGGGGTGCGCACGGCGGAGGATGCGCGTGCGCTGCTACTGGCGGGCGCGGACAAGGTGGCGGTCAACTCCGCCGCCGTCAGCCGCCCCGAAGTCGTCTCCGACATCGCCGAGCGATTCGGCAGCCAGTGCTGCGTCGCCAGCGTCGACGCGCGACGGACGGCGGATGGCTGGGAGGTGTTCACCCATGGCGGGCGGCGCGCTACGGGCATTGATGCGGTCGAACATGCGCTGCGGCTCGCGGAACTGGGTGCGGGTGAGCTGCTCGTCACCTCAATGGACCGGGACGGGACTCGGGGCGGCTATGACCTCGACCTGATCCGTACCATCGCCGACCGGACCAGCGTGCCGGTGGTCGCGTCGGGCGGCGTCGGCGGGCTGGACGATCTGGTCGCGGGGGTTCGCGACGGCCATGCTTCGGCGGTGCTGGCGGCGTCGATCTTCCACTTCGGCGATGCGTCGATTGCGGATGCGCATCGCGCGCTGGCGGCAGCGGGGGTGCCGGTTCGGGCGCATTGATTTTCGCGCGAAGCCGCGAAGATTTTTGTTCGCGCGGAGACGCGGAGAGTTTGGTTTTCGGGCGGGCGCTGGCCTTCATCACTAGGCGGTGCGTGTCTCCCGATCGATGGGGCAGAGCACCCAATCCCCGTTCAGTCTGGGCGAAGTCGAAGGCCATGGGATAACCCCGCCAACTGGCAAAGCGCTAGACGTGCGCTTCGACTTCGCTCAGCGTGAACGGAAGGCGAGCGGAAGACCTGCTGAGGCCGTGTGGAAGGCCAATCGCCAACCCCACAACCAGACTCTCCGCGCCTCCGCGCCTCCGCGCGAATCAAAAAATCTTCGCGTCCTCGCGTCTTCGCGTGAACCAAAATCCCCCGGATGACCCGCGCCCGGACGGCTGCTAAACTGCCCTCATGCCCCTCGCCATCATGACCGCCGCCAATGGCCACAACGATGTCATCACCCCGCGCACCCATCCGGAGCTGTCGGACATCGCGCTGTTCGTCTTTGCGATCGCGGCGATCTGGCTGCTGCGCAACCTGATGCGCCGCCGAAACCGCAAGGATTGACGCCGCCCGCCGCCTGCGCCACCCACGCCGCCATGGACATGCTCGACCGCCTCGAAGCCACGATCCGCGCGCGCCGGGACGAAGGCGACGCCGCCACCTCCTATGCCGCCAGCCTCTTTGCCAAGGGGCGACCCAAGATCGCGCAGAAGCTGGGCGAGGAAGCGGTCGAGACCGTGATCGCCGCCATGGCGCAGCCCGACAAGATCGTGTCCGAAGCCGCCGACCTGATGTTCCACCTGATCGTGCTGCTGACCGATACCGGCCATTCGCTGGACGATGTCAGGGCCGAACTGGCGCGGCGCGAGGGCGTGTCGGGGCATGACGAAAAGGCCGCGCGGCCTCGCTGACCCCTTTTGCGGAGAGTATCGACCATGCCGATCGACGCCACCCTGCCCTATGACGACCAGAATATCTTCGCGAAGATCCTGCGCGACGAAATCCCCTCGCGCCGCGTCTATGAGGATGAATGGGCGATCGCCTTCCACGACATCGCACCGCACGCACCGACCCATATCCTGGTGATCCCGCGCGGACCCTATGTGTCGTGGGACGATTTTTCGGCGCGGGGCAGCGAGGCGGAGATCGCCGGTTTCGTGCGCGCGGTCGGTCATGTCGCGCGGGAAGCGGGCGCGGTCGAGCCGGGATACCGGTTGCTCGCCAATATCGGGCCGGATGCGGGACAGGAAGTGCCGCATCTCCATGTCCACATCCTTGCGGGTAGGCCGCTCGGCCCGATGCTGGCAGGCTGATGGAGCCGATGGGCACACCCCTCCCGCAAGCGGGAGGGGATGGGGGAGGGCACGGGGTCTCGCAGAGAGCATCGCCCGTGGCTCTTGCCCCTCCCCAACCCCTCCCCCTGCCGGGAGGGGGGCTTAAATCCCCTCCCGTCGGCGCATCCCCGGCGTCTTAGGGATTGCGCGTAATAAAATTGCAGCTAACCTTCCGGATCATTCACCAGACACCGGGGGCGTTCCAGATAGGGGCCGCCCTTCCCTTGGGGGGATTGGACATTCATGATTTTCGGGCGCGTTAAGCCTCTGGACGCCATTTTGGCGACCGCCGAGAAGAAGGGGCTGCAACGATCGCTAGGCGCGTTCCAGCTCACCATGCTGGGTATCGGCGCCGTCATCGGCACGGGCATCTTCGTTCTGACCTCCGAAGCCGCGCAAAAGGCGGGGCCGGGGATGATGCTGTCCTTCGTGATGGCGGGCTTCGTCTGCGCCGTGGCGGCGCTCTGCTATTCCGAGCTGGCCTCGATGGTGCCAGTCGCGGGATCGGCCTATACCTATACCTATGCGGTCATGGGCGAGTTGCTCGCCTGGATGGTCGGCTGGGCGCTGATCCTGGAATATGCGGTGGGCGCGTCCGCCGTCGCGGTCGGCTGGTCCGGCTATGTCGTCGGGCAGATCCGCAATTTGCTGGGCATCGACATACCGATGGAATGGGTCAACGGCCCCTCCTCGGGCGGTTACATCAACCTGCCCGCCGTCGTCATCTCGCTGCTCGTCACCTGGCTGCTGGTCATCGGCACCACCGAGAGCGCGCGGTTCAACGCGATCCTCGTCGCGATCAAGGTCGCCGCCCTCACCCTGTTCATCGCCCTGTCGGTGCCGGTCATCAACGGCGCGCATTTCGAGCCGTTCATGCCCACCGGGCTGACCGGCGTCGCGGGGGCGGCGGCGTCGATCTTCTTCGCCTATGTCGGCTTCGACGCGGTGTCGACCGCCGCCGAGGAGACCAAGAACCCGCAGCGCAACGTGCCCATCGGCCTCATCGCCTCGCTGCTGTTCTGCACCGTCTTCTACCTGCTGGTGTCGGCAGGCGCGATCGGCTCGCCTTTGGGTGCGCAGCCGGTGCGCGATGCGGCGGGCACGGTGCTGTCGCCGGGTACGTCGGAACTCGCCGCACAGTGCAAGGCGATCGTCGCCAGCGGCGTGGCCGAGCCCCTGTCCTGCTCGCGCGAGGCGCTGGCGCATGTCCTGCGCACCATCGGCTGGGAAAAGATCGGCAATCTGATCGGCCTGGCCGCGACGCTGGCGCTGCCTTCGGTCGTCCTCATGATGATGTTCGGCCAGACGCGCGTGTTCTTCACCATGGCGCGCGACGGCCTGCTGCCCGAAAAGCTGGCCTCGGTGCATCCGCGCTATCACACGCCGCACGTCGTGACGATCGTGACCGGCATCGCCGCCACCATCGCCTCGGCCTTCCTGCCGGTCGGCAAGCTGGCGGACTATTCCAACTCGGGAACGCTGTTCGCCTTCTTCATGGTGGCGCTGTCGGTGATGGTACTGCGCAAGACCGATCCGACCCGCAAGCGTCCGTTCCGCACGCCCGCCGTGTGGGTCGTCGCGCCGCTGGCGATGGTGGGTTGCGCCTATCTCTACTTCTCGCTGCCGCTGATCGCGATCCTGGTCCTGCCGGGCTGGGGCGCGGTGGGTCTGGCGATCTATTTCCTCTACAGCCGCAAGCGCAGCTATGTCGGGCGTGGCATCATCGACGTGGTCGAGGACCCCGCGATGCAGCCGGAAATCGCCAAGCCGCTCGATCGCTGATCGGTTTCGGCAGGCATTAAAAAGGGCCCGGAGGAGCGATCCTCCGGGCCCTTTGCTTTGGGGGCCGTTGCCCCTCCACCATCCTTCGGATGGTCCCCCTCCCCAAGCACAGCTTGGGGAGGATTGGGTTACAGACCGGCGGCCAGGGCCTTCAGGTCGACCTGGGGCCGCGCGCCGAAATGGCTGATGATTTCGGCGGCACAGGCCGCGCCCAGGGTCAGCGAGGCCTTCAGGTCCTGCCCCTGCGTCTGGCCGTGCAGGAAGCCCGCCGCGAACAGATCGCCCGCGCCCGTGGTGTCGACCACCTTGTCGACCGGATGGGCAGGCACCGTCACCCGCTCGGGCCCACGCTGCGCCAGCGCACCCTTTTCGGCCAGCGTCACGACCAGAGTTTCGACCTTGTCCTTCAGCGACGCGATCGCCGCCTCGACATCGGCGGCCTCGGTCAGCGCGACGATCTCGGTCTCGTTGGCAAAGATCACGTCGATCATGCCGCCATCGATCAGCGCATGGAAATCGGCACGGTGGCGGTCGATCACGAACTCGGCCGAGGCGGTGAAGGCGACCTTGCGGCCCGCCGCCCGCGCGACGTCGATCGCGGCGCGCATCGCGGCGCGCGGCTCTTCCGGATCCCAGAGATAGCCCTCGATATAGAGATAGGCCGCATCCTCGATCAGCGAGCGGTCCAGCGCGCTGGCGGGCAGATAGTGCGAGGCCCCCAGGAAGGTGTTCATCGTCCGCTGCCCATCGGGGCTGACGAAGATCATGCAGCGACCCGTGGTCGGCTGCCCCGCGCGGACCGGCGTGTCGTAGCGGACACCGGCGGCGCGGATATCGTGCGCGAAGACCTCGCCAAGCTGATCGTCGGCGACCTGGCCGATGAACGCGGTCTTGCCGCCCAGCGCCGCGATGCCCGCCAGCGTGTTCGCCGCCGAGCCGCCCGAGATCTCGCGCCCCGGGCCCATCTTGGCATAAAGCGCATCGGCTTCCTCGGTCGAGAAGACCAGTTGCATTGCGCCCTTGGTCATGCCCTGCTCGGCGATGAAATCATCCTCGGCGGAGGCCAGGATGTCGACGATGGCATTGCCGATCGCCACCACGTCGTAAGTGGGCTTGGTCAAGTAACGGACTCCGGAGATAAAGCAGTTGGATGGAGCCGCCCTAGTCAGGGCCTACCCCCCGCGCAAGCCACGGTGCCGCACTGGGGCGACCATACCGGCGTCGCATTGACTTGAGGGCCCACGCCGCGCCATCCCGGACGCATGTTCCGCGCCTTTTTCCTGTCGCTGGCCCAATTGGGCGATCCGGCCATCCGCCGGGTGCTGGTCCGTTCGCTGGCGGTCACCTTCGCGCTGTTCGCCGCCGCCGGGGTGGCGATGTGGTGGGGCGTCCGTGCGGCCCTGACCGGGTGGCTGGGCGCGCAGGCGGGCGGATGGTCGGCGGCGCTGACCCTGGTGGTCGAGTTTCTGGCGCTATGGCTCGCCTTTCGCGCGGTCGCGGTGGCGGTCGTCGGTATCTTCGCCGACAACATCGTCGCGGCGGTGGAGGCCAGGCACTATCCCCAGGCGCTGGCGAGCGCGCGGCCGGTGGCGCTGGCGCGGGGCATGGCCATGGGCCTGGGATCGGCGCTCCGGGTGATCGCGGTCAACCTGTTGCTCCTGCCGCTCTACATCGTGCTGCTCGCGACCGGCGTGGGGACGGCGGCGGCGTTCCTGCTGGTCAATGCCTGGCTGTTGTCGCGCGACCTGGGCGACATGGTGGCGGCGCGGCATATGGACGGCCCCGCCATGCGTCGCTGGCGCAAGGCGACCGGGCCTGCCCGCTTCCTGTTGGGACTTGCCGCCGCCGCCCTGTTCGTGGTTCCGGGGCTGAACCTGCTCGCGCCCGTCCTGGGGGCAAGCATGGCGACCCATTTCTTTCACAAGAGACGACAGCCATGATCCGGTTCCCCGCGCCGCTGCTGCTCCCCCTGATCCTGCTGGCCGGCTGTACCGTGCAGCAAACCGCCGCCCCGGTTCGCAGCACCGGCATGGCCCCGGTGGCGGTGCCCTATACCAGCGTCGGGCTGGAGCGCGTGCTGGGCCAGGACGCCGCCGGGCTGACCAAGCTGTTCGGCAATCCCGATGCCGATGTCCGCGAAGGGGCCGCGCGCAAGTTGCAGTTCCAGGGCAGCTTCTGCGTGCTCGACGCCTATCTCTATCCCAAGGACGGGTCGGAGCCGCGCGTCACCTATCTCGACGCGCGCGAGCCCGATGGCAGCGCGATCGACCGGGCGAGTTGCGTCGCGGCGCTGACCCGGCGCGACGGCGGACGCTGATGCCGCCAGACCTGTGGATCGCCTTCGCCCCCACGACCTCGGCAATCAGCGGAGCGGCGATCCATCCATAATGGAACGATTTTTCCTGACACTATAGTTAACAGGATTTCAGACTTCGAAAATGTTCCCCGCAGTTGCAAAAAAATTGGTGCGGTGCAGGAACAAATTTACTGTGGCGCGCGTATGCGCTATCGGGACGATGAACACCACCGCGTCTTGGCGGTAGTTCGCCATGGGAGATTGAGTATGATGAAGTTCCTGTCTGCTGTTGCCGCCACCGCTCTGGTCGCTGCTCCGGTTGCTGCTGCTCCGACGAACCCGGCCGCCAGCCTGTCGGTTTCGAAGTCGGTTCGCGCGTCGGCTCCGACCGCCAAGAACAACAAGCTGGCCGGTGCGGGCATCCTGGCCGCGATCATCGCTGCTGGCGTCGTTGCCATCGGCGTTGTCGCGATCGTCAAGGACGACGACGCGGACAGCAACTGATCGTCGCGGGCGGCGGAAACCCCGCCCGGACCATTGGCGCATGGGAAACCATGCGGGGGAAGGGAGCCGTTTTCGGCTCCCTTTTTCGTTGGGCGATCGCCGGAACGCGGATCACGCCCCCCATTCGGGACCGTCCGGATCGGGATAGAAGCCATCGTCCCCGAGCGGCGCGACGGGATCGACTGGTTCACGCTCCGGCGGCAAGGTAGGCGCGCCGCCGCCGAAACGGACGCGGATATAGGCGACCGATCCCCTCAGCCCCTGATAGATGGCGCTCACCTCTTCCCCGCGCCGCAATCGCGCCCCGATCAGCGGCGCGCGTTCGGCGGAGAGATAACCGAGTTGCACCTCGCGCTGGCTGAACACCGCCACCGCATGGGGATCATGCCGGTTGCGCGGCTCGGGGCGCAGCGTCACCGGATCGCCGATCGCGGATGCCAGCCATTCGAAACGCCGGTTGCTCCGCGCCTTGTCCTCATTGGGAAAGTCGATCCCCACCACCGCCAGCGTCATCTCGTCCATGCGCCTTTAGCTGGTGCGCCGAAGTCCATCCGTCCAGAGCTCTAACATTCCCGGACAATCCGGCTATGGTGCAATCATCCTGTCCCATTCGGAGTGCCCATGTCCCTGGCCGCCCTGGCGATGTTGCTCGCCGTCCAAACTCCCGCCGCCGCCCCGCAGACCGCGCCCGTACTGACCAGCGCCGACGCGCGTGACGTGCATAGCTTCGCCCGCCCGCTGGAGGCGCGGGTCACCCATGTCTCGCTCAACCTCTATGCCGATTTCGACAGCCATGTGATGCGCGGCATCGCGACCCTGTCGGTCGATGCCAAGCCGAATGCCAAGACGCTGGTCGTCGACGACAACGGCCTGCGCATCGTCACCGTCACCGATGCACAGAACCGCCCCCTGCCCTATAGCATCGGCAAGGGCGATGCGGTGCACGGCGCGCCGCTGACCATCACGCTGAACGGGCAGCGCATTGTGCGGATCGCCTATGCCTCCGCGCCGGGCGCCAAGGCGCTGCAATGGCTGTCGCCCGAACAGACGGCGGGCAAGAAACACCCCTATCTGTTCAGCCAGGGCGAGGCGATCCTCAACCGCAGCTGGATCCCGACGCAGGATTCGCCGGGCATCCGCCAGACCTGGGACGCCACCGTCAATGCGCCCTGCGACCTGACCGTGGTGATGAGCGGCGAGCGGGTCGCCAAATCCCCGTGCGAGGATGGCCGCCACACCGCCAGCTATCGCATGGACAAGCCGGTCGCCCCCTATCTGATCGCGCTGGCGATCGGCGACCTGCAATTCCGCCCGCTCAGCCGCAATACCGGCATCTGGACCGAGCCCGCGATGCTCGACAAGGCGGCGTGGGAATTCGCCGGTCTCGACACGTTCGTGACCGCTGCCGAGGGGCTTTACGGTCCGTATCGCTGGGGTCGGTACGACGTGCTGGTCCTGCCGCCCAGCTTCCCGTTCGGCGGCATGGAGAACCCCATGCTCACCTTCGCCACGCCGACCGTGCTGGCGGGCGACCGCAGCCTGGTCAGCCTGATCGCGCATGAACTGGCGCATAGCTGGTCGGGCAACCTCGTGACCAATGCGACCTGGGACGATTTCTGGCTGAACGAGGGCTTCACCAGCTATTTCGAGAACCGGATCATGGAGTCGATGTACGGCAAGCGCCGTGCCGCGATGGAGGCGGACCTGGCCTGGACCGACATGCAGAATGCGGTGAAGGAAGCCGGTGGGCCCGCCTCGCCCGATACCAAGCTGCATCTTGATCTCGATGCGAAGCGCGATCCCGACGACGGCATGACCCAGATCGCCTATGACAAGGGCGCGACCTTCCTGCGCACCATCGAGTCGGTGGTCGGCCGTGCACGCTGGGACACTTACTTGCGCGGCTATTTCGATCGCCACGCCTTTCAGCCGCAGACCAGCGCGGGCTTCCTCGCCGACCTGAAGGCGAACCTGCTCAAGCCCGGTGAGGCGGAGAGGATCGGCGTCGATGCCTGGGTCTATCAGCCCGGCATTCCCGCCAATGCGGTCCATGTCCGCTCCGACGCCTTCCCCGCGATCGATGCGGCGGCGAAGGCCTTTGCGGCGGGCGGTCCGGTGGCGGCGCTGCCCGACAAGGTCACGACGCAGGAATATGTCCGCTTCCTCGACCAGTTGCCGCGCCAGCTTTCCGCCGACCGGCTCGCCGCGCTGGATGGACGCTTTCATTGGAACGAGACGGGCAATAGCGAGATCCGCTTCGCCTGGCTGCGGCTGGCGCTCGCCAATCGCTACGCGCCCGCCGAGGCGTCCGCCGAGCAGTTCCTGACCTCGCAGGGCCGCCGCAAGTTCGTCGCGCCGCTGTTCCAGCAGCTTCAGGGACAGGGCGAATGGGGACAGGCGCTCGCCAAGCGAATCTACGACAAGGCGCGTCCCGGTTATCATTCGGTCACACAGGTTACCGTGGATCGCCTGCTCGGACGATGAACCGAGTATCTTCGACGGCGAAACGAGGAACGAAATTTTCGTTTCGCCGCCGGATTTTCAGGTCACCGCCGCCGAAACACCGTTCACCGGATATGGTTCCAGCCCGCCTTTCCAAGCCGTTTGGCCCCGGTTAATCGACACTCACACCGACATTCCGACCGGGGGGTCCTGTGAAGTTCAAGGCATTTGCAGTGCGATTCGCGCTGATGGCATCGTGCGGCCTGATGATGGCCACCCCTGCTGCCGCGCAGTTCTGGCAGTGTGCCCCCTATGCCCGCGAGATTTCGGGCATCGATCTTCACGGCAACGCCAACACCTGGTGGGGCCAGGCCGAGGGCCGCTACGAGCGTGGCCACACCCCGCAGCCGGGCTCGGTCCTCGCCTTCGACGCCACCCGCCGGATGCGCGTCGGCCATGTCGCGATGGTCAGCAAGGTCGTCAGCGACCGCGAAGTCCTCCTCACCCATGCCAACTGGTCGCGCCGTGGCGGCATCGAGCGCGACGTCCGCGCGATCGACGTCTCGCCGAACAACGACTGGTCGATGGTCAAGGTCTGGTACGGCCCCAATGGCGACCTGGGCACCTCCGCCTATCCGACCAAGGGCTTCATCTATTCCGGCCACAAGAGCAACGTCGCCGACCTCCCCGCCACCCAGATCGCCTCGCGCGACAATGGCCGTGTCAGCGGCATCCTGACCTTCGCCGCTCCGGTCGAGTAAACTTCCTGCTTTTGGGGCAGATGGCCCCGTCCAGCCGCAAGCGCGAACGGCTGTGGGTTTCGTATTCCGGCAAGGGGCCGGTTCAACACTCCTGACACCCGTTCAGCCTGAGCGAAGTCGAAGGCCACAGGGAATCCCCGCGCGAATCAAGCCGCCCGGAACGTCATCGCCACGCCGTTCATGCAATAGCGCTTCCCCGTAGGCTTGGGCCCATCGTCGAAGACATGGCCGAGATGCCCGCCACAGCGGCTGCAATGCACCTCCACCCGCGCCATCATCAGCGACCGATCGCTGCGCGTCCCCACGGCCCGGGGCAATGGCGCCCAGAAGCTCGGCCAGCCGGTGCCGCTCTCGAACTTGGTCTTGGACGAAAAGACCGGCTGCGCGCATCCCTTGCAGGCAAAGACGCCGCTGCGATGCTCGTCGTTGAGCGGACTGGAATAGGGACGCTCGGTCCCCTCCTGACGCAACACATTATAGGCCGCCGGGCCCAGCTTCTGCCGCCAGGCCGCGTCGCTCATCGCAACCGGAAAGCGCTCCGCCGCCTCGGCTTCCCGCCCGCAGGCGGACAGGCCCGCACCCAGGGCGCCCAGCCCCATCAGCGACAGAAAAGCGCGGCGATCGGAAGGCGATGCGGTCATAAACCCAAGATAGGAAGGGGCCCCCCTCGGGATAAGGGCCCCTAATCCATCGAAGATCAGGAGGAGCGGATCACGCCCCCTTGCGCCGCCAGAAGGGCCGCACGCTGCCCGACTGCAACACGCCCCGCCGGAACAGCCGCGCGCCCAGCGTCACGAAGATCGCCACCCACAGCGCCTGCCAGGCCAGCGCCACCGCATGCGGCCAGAGCGAATCGCTCGCCGCCGCCATCCCCGCCATCGCGAAGGGCGAGGAGAGCGGGAACACTTCGGCGATCACCGCCAGCCAGCTATCGGGCTTGGACAGGCCGCTCAGCGTCAGGGTGAACATGCCCACCTGCACGATGGTGATCGGCAGCGACAGCATCTGGATCTCGCGCATGGTCGAGGCCTGCGCGCCGATCGTCAGGAACACCGATCCGAGCAGCAGATAGGCCATGGTGAAATAGGTCACGAACAACAGGGTGAACATCGGCAGGCCGACCGCCGGGGACAGTTCGCCCACCATGCCACTGAACGCAGGCGGCAGCAGGCTGGTCACCTGGCCCAGCACCGTGCCCCAGAAGCCGATGAACAGCACCGCCACCCCGAACATGCCCAGCAGCTTGCCCAGGAACACCGCCTCCAGCGGCACGGCGGCGGCGAGCACCTCGATCACCTTGTTCGACCGCTCCTCCGCCATGGTGCCGACGACCTGTCCCGCCAGGAACAGGGTCAGGAAGAAGACGCCGAACACCGCCAGGAAGGCGGTCTGGTTCTGCCCGCCCAGCGTCGCGCGCTGGCGGCTGAACGGCACCTTGGTGGCCTCGACCCTGGGCAGTTCGCCGCCCAGCCGCTCGGCCGACAGCGCGCTGCTCGCCAATACCGTCAAATAATCGGCCGCCCGCGTGCCCCGGGGGCCATACAGGATGGTCGGCCGGTCGAGCGGACCATAGAGTATCGCCGTCGCGTCATAGTCGCCGGATTCGAACGCCTTGCGCGCCTGGACCCCAGGCTCGCCCGAGGGGGTGAGGATCGCCAGCGCGGGCGGTTCCTCGTCGCGGCGGAAGACGATGCGCGCGCGCTTGTCCGCCTCGACAAAGGCGCCCGCCACCGCGTTGGGCACGATCGCGACGATGCGCACATGGTCGGCACCGTGATCCGCCGCCTGCGCCGCGCCCATCGCGCCGATGGTGCTGAACGCCACCATGATCAGCGGTGCGAACAGGAACAGCAGGAAGATCGGCGTGAAGACGGTCGCGACGAAATCGCGGCGTGCGATCGTCATGGTCTGGCGGAGCAATCGACGTGTCCGGCTCATGCCGCCTTCTCCTCGACCGGCTCGCCGACGATGCGGACAAAGGCCTCGTGCAGGCTGGGCCGCTCGATCGACAGGTTCATGATCCCCGCTCCCGCCGCCAGCAGCCGTCCCAGCACCGGTTCGATCCCCTCATCGGGCAGGACGAAGCGCCAATCCTCCCCCTCCCGCACCGCGTCGGTGGGAAGCAGGTCGGGGGACGCCCGCTCGGGGTCGCGCGGGCGATAGCGGACGCGCGAACGCAGCGTGCCGCGCGCCTCGTCCACCGTCCCCTCGAACCGCCGCTGCCCGCCCGCGATGATGGCGAGGCGGTCGCACAGCCGCTCGGCATGGGCCATGACATGGGTGGAGAACAGGATGGTCGCGCCCCGGTCGCGCTCGCCCAGTATCAATGCCTCCAGCCGTTCCTGATTGACCGGATCGAGCCCCGAAAAGGGTTCGTCCAGCACGAGCAGCCGGGGCCGGTGGACGACCGAGCCGAGCAACTGCACCAACTGCGCCATGCCCTTGGACAATTTGCGGATCTTGGTATCGGCGGCATGGCCCAGCCCGGCTTGGTCGAGCAGTTCGACCGCGCGTGCCCGCCCGGTCGCCCAGTCGAGTCCGCGCAGCGCCCCCATGAAGGCGATCGCCTCGCGCGCCTTCATCGCGGGGTAGAGCCCTCGCTCCTCGGGCAGATAGCCGACCAGATCGCTGGCCTCGCGCGGATGGTCATGACCGAGCAGCGTGCGCCGGCCCTCGTCGGGCTCGATAATGCCCAGCAGCATCCGCAGCGTCGTCGTCTTGCCCGCGCCGTTGGGCCCCAGAACACCGTAAACCGCGCCGGTCGGAACCGCGATGTCGACGCCGTCCACCACACGCCGGTCGCCAAATCGCTTGGCGAGGCCCGAGGCGCTGACCGCCCACTGATTATCCACGCAACTGTTCCTCCCTGAACGGCTGTGGTAGCGGGCGGACGTGGCGCAAGACAAGCTGGAAACCCGGATTAAGGCGAAGGCGGCGGAACTGGGCTTTGCCGCGATCGGCATCACCCATGCCGACGCCGCGCCGAAAACGGTCGAGCGCCTCCACCAATGGCTGGCCGAGGGGCGGCACGGATCGATGATCTGGATGGCCGACCGCGCGCACCAGCGACAAAGCCCGGCCAGCCTGTGGCCGGGGGTGAAGTCGGTCATCTCATTGGGCGTCAGCTATGCCCCCGCCGAAGACCCGATGCGGCTGGCGGATCAGGGGCGGATCGGCCGCATCTCGGTCTATGCGCAGGGGGCCGACTATCATGACGTGGTGAAGCGCCAGTTGAAGGCGCTGGGCCGCTGGCTGGCGCGGGAAGCGGGTTGCGACCTCAAGGTCTTCGTCGACACCGCGCCGGTGATGGAAAAGCCGCTGGCCGAAGCGGCGGGACTCGGCTGGCAGGGCAAGCACACCAATCTGGTCAGCCGCGACCATGGCAGTTGGCTGTTCCTGGGGGCGATCTACACCACGCTGGAACTGGAGCCCGATGCGGTGGCGCGCGATACGTGCGGGCGGTGCGACGCGTGCCAGCGGGCCTGCCCGACCAATGCCTTCCCCGCCCCCTATCAACTCGATGCGCGGCGGTGCATCTCCTATCTGACGATCGAACATGCCGGGCCGATCCCGGAGGAATTCCGGGCGGCGATCGGCAACCGCATCTATGGCTGCGACGATTGCCTGGCGGTGTGCCCGTGGAACAAGTTCGCGGCGGCGGCGCAGGCGAACATGGCCTTTCACCCCCGCGCGGAACTGACCGCGCCGGAGCTGGGGGATGTGCTGTCGCTGGACGATGCCGGGTTCCGGCAGGTCTTCTCGGGCTCGCCGATCAAGCGGATCGGGCGCAACCGGATGATACGCAACGCGGCGATCGCGGCGGGGAATAGCGGGGCGGCGGAGTTGGTGCCGGTGCTGCGGGGGTTGCTGGGGGATGACGATCCGGTGGTGGTGGAGGCGGCGGAGTGGGCATTGGGGCGGCTGGGCGAGTCGGTCGCCTAGCCACCAACCCTCCCC